>NZ_JASPJP010000003.1:0-137205 GCF_030232615.1 Corynebacterium sp. MSK035 | reverse complement strand
TTTGCGGATGTAGCGCAGCTGGTAGCGCATAACCTTGCCAAGGTTAGGGTCGCGGGTTCGAGTCCCGTCATCCGCTCAGTGCAAAACCCCCTTCTCCTGGAAGGGGGTTGCGCTTGAAAGCTTCTATATAGCTTTTACCCCAGCGCGATTAGCTCAGTGGGAGAGCGCTTCCCTGACACGGAAGAGGTCACTGGTTCAATCCCAGTATCGCGCACCACGTAAGCCCTTATGGGCGAGCGTATTTGCGGATGTAGCGCAGCTGGTAGCGCATAACCTTGCCAAGGTTAGGGTCGCGGGTTCGAGTCCCGTCATCCGCTCCACGCTAACTCCCTTGTGGTCCTCCACAAGGGAGTTTTTTGGCGAATCAAGGAAAAGGATGCTGCAGTGGATAGCTATTGCAGCATCCTTTCGTTTGAAGGATAATCCCTGATTAAACACCTTGTTTTCCGAGAGAAAGAACCACCTGCCATGTCAGAGTTCACAGCACAGGTTCAAGCACTTCGCTCGTTGATCGAGGCCGGAGAGTTTATCTCCGAAGACACTGATGGCCTCATCCAACTTGCTCAACCAGGCGTAACCCTTCCCTACTCCAACAGCACTCCCACCGACCATGGTTCGTACTTCGGTGGCAGGCCGTATCTTCCGGAAGGTGCGACATGGCCCATCGCAAAGAGCGGTCAGCCACTGCTCCACATCATTCAGCTGAATTTTGCGGATATTGTCGGTCATGTGCGTGCGGAGGGGGCGTCGACAAGCGAAGCAACTCTCGACGGATTGATTCCCGAATCAGGAATTTTTCAACTCTTTGTCGGCGCTGATCCCCTCAGCGGCGGATTTACTTCAGATTCGCCAGGAAACGGCATGGAGATTCGCTATATCCCTGAGCCTGCGGAAGGCTTTGGCAACCACAGCTTCCCTGGACCTCATACCGCGGAGCCAGCAGCCTTCGATGAAGAGCACGAGGATTACTGCTCCCCGTTCAACGAGGATATTGGGACGGTTATGAACTCTCCGATTTCCTTGTCTAGTGCAGTGGCAATGATCCCTCCCACTGACCAAGCAGTGTACGAGGCGTTGGAGTCCGAAAAGGACGATGACTTTCTTGATAACGATGACTACTTTGACGAGCTAGTTGAGTTGCGAGCCGCAGCCAGTAACCAAAGCAACATTATGCTTGGCGGTTTCCCCGCTTTCGCGCAAGACCCTTTTCAGCCTGATGGGTACGTTCACTTCCTAGAGATCGATTCCACATATCTCGAAGAAGAAGAGCTCCCCTTCGAGGCCATGTGGGGCGATCTAGGTGTGGCCCACGTATTCCTTCACCCAGACGCGTTGAAGAAGATGCACGCCGGCGAGGCCGTGGTGTACCGCTCCGAAAATACTGGCACGACCGATGGTGCTGTTTTCTACTGGGATTGTGGCTAGGTTTGTTTTCCACAATCGCCCCATTTGGTTTGCCTTTAATCCAAACCACAGTTTCGACCATTACCTGGAGTAAATAAAGTGGTAGGCGACTTTCTTATATTCGCAGTTATTATCGTATTTGTATCCCTTTTAGTATTTTTTGTTGAATTCCGCGGATCCGATAAACCTGTGGAGTGGCCACAGGCGAATATTGGTGTTGGACAGATCGAATCCTTCAGCGTCACCGGCAAGCCCGATAAGAAGGGTTACTACACGGTCATCATGCAGATGGCAGTCGAGGCACAAGATGGGAGCCACTTTAAGTCGGTTTTGACCCGTCAACTACCGGAACATAAGCACTCCCTCCTGCAGCAAGGCATACTCGTCCCTGTGATGTACCGCCCAGACCGACCGGAGAAGGTCAAGATTGCCCGCGGCAGGCATGAGAAACGGGCTCAAGATTTCCTGAACCAAGTCAAGATTCGCGATGGAATTCTTGATCGCGAAATGTTAGAGGCTGATCTACGAGGACGTCCGACTTACTCACAGGTGAAATACATCAAAGACACCGGACGAAAAGTTCGTGGCCTCAATGAATATGAACTTGGACTGTCTGTCTTCCCGGCGCATGGTGAGCCCTACTCTGTCACTAAGACAATGGTGTTAATGAATTACGAGGCGGCAGCGGTAACCCCGGGGACCATCCTGCCGACACGATACCTTCCAAATCAACCAAACGCACTGGTAGTTAGCCTGCGTCCTAAGAATGAAAAGGCCGATGCAAAATGACGAACTATGAGTCGTGGGAAAACGAAGAACTAAATGAGCTGGAAAAATATCGGCGAACTGCAGACGTTGGCGGCCATAACCGTACCGGTACAGGTGCGAGCACCGGTGGCGACGGCAGCATTCCGGACTATTTCGACCAGTCGGACTCTGACTGTCCATTCTCTGAAACAGGAAGTTTTACCAACGGTTGGTGCGACGCTCTAAATTTCGGTGACGGCAGCGACAGCGGAGACGGCGGGGACTCGAACAACAACAATAACAATAACAATAACAACAACAATAATAATGGCTAAGACAATACTTCCGTTACCGACGATTCCTACCGTCGGCGTGCCAGCACTTGATGAGACCGCTGCTGCGGACAACGCCACTTTTCAAGCAGCTGTAACCACTAAAGCTGGATTCAGACTTCACCACAAAGCAATTAAGCTGACCTTTGTTCCTAACCAGTATTGCAATCTTGGGTGCAGTTACTGCTACCTGGGCGATCTCACCGAGAACAAAGACAATCCTTCGGATGTAGTGTCACAATTCAATCGCATTGCGAACCATCTGGATCACCAGGGAATCCTCATCAGCTCGTTACTTTTGCACGGTGCGGAAATTTCGACTTTGCCAGCATCTGTATTGCGCGACCTGTTCAACGCATATACGGAGTATCGCTCTAAGTATCGCTTGCAGCTCAAAGCTTTAGGCAGCAACGGCGCAGCGATCCACATTAAAACCAATCTGTACCACTTCGATAAATTAAGGCCCCTCTACGAGGAGTTCGAAGTTTCCATTTCAGGCAGCTTTGATTTGCCATTTAGCCTGCATGAGAAACTGCGTACAACCAAGGCGGGGAAATCGACCCTCAAGCGAACAATTAACAATGTTTTGCTCCTTGGTGAATATCCATTCCGCAAGCAGATAAGCTGCGTAGTTGGGAAAGAACACCTCGAACGCATCGACGAGTTTATTCATGATATTGAATGGCTCGATGAACATGGTTTTGACATGGTTACCGACTTCTACATCATGTTTGCCTACGATAGCGTGAAGTCGGACTACACTTCCCAGCTCAACCAGCAGGAAATGGTTGAATTCTTCGAAGCTTTGCGGCTCCATTTCGAAGGCACAAAGTTCGAACAAGCCATTTATTATGAGTGGTTCAAGGAATTTACCCACGGTTACTGCACTAATCAGATCAATTGCGGCACCAATAACTTTCTAGTGCAGAAGGACGGGGACGTTTACCCGTGCCACAGAGGTCAGGCAGAACCTGACTTGAAGTTTGGCAATATTCTCCAACTGGGAATGCCTGAGTTGATTACGCGCGGCGGCGATGCCATTCGCGCTTATGAGCGGGCCAATCCTGCTCTATCCAGTGACTGCATTAGCTGTGAGTATTTCTATCTCTGCCATGCCGGGTGTCCAATTCAACGCAACAACACCCAGCAGGACAAGGCCTATACCTGCGGTATCCAGAAGGCGCTTTATCGCGCCCAACCACATCGCTTTCCGCCCAAGCCGGAAGTTTCGCGCCGCCTTGTTGACTCATTCATTCGACAAAACCAGCCGCGTATTTACGATGACCTGTCAGTTCCTCGAGTAATTGAGTTTAATCCCGAGCTCTTCGAAGAGAAGAACTCGATTACATCGATTATCAACCGCGATTCTAATTTGGCAACGTTGTTCCGAAAAGGTGCGATACGTCTCCATGTCAACGAGGCGTCCTGTGACTTGTTCTCCAGCCGACTCTATGGTCGCATCACCCAGGCCAATATTTCGCCTAGCGATAGCATCAAGGTGTTTGTCGCAGACGACCTTTGGGCACTGAATGCAGGCGACGGCGCAATTAACGCGGTCCGGGTACAACTCTTGCGTGACAATCTCGTTGTCTATGGAGACGAGGCCCGAACAAAGATGGAGCACGTCGCCACGACCGATTTTTATGCCGCAGAACTGACTCGCGCGGAAGGTGGTTGGATTTTGGATTCAACCGGGTTTTTCAAGCAGTACGCACACACGTTCCTTCCCGATTATGGCAATCTCTTATCGATCACAACGATCAAAGCTCGTGAATACCACTACACAAAGCACGCCAAAAACGCGTTCTACCACCTGGAAACGGTGAATCTTCCCTTCCACGAATTTCGGTTTGATTGGAAGCCAGATCCGTCAATTGATATTCAGGCTACATAGAAACGACCGCCCCAGGAACTTCCCTGGAGCGGTCTTCTCTTTTCGAACTCACAAATCGAGTTTGACGTTAAGCTGCGTCGCGAGCGCCAAGCTCCCGGTCGATACGCAGCAGGCCAGCACCGTTGTCGCCAACAATCTCCAGGCGACCGATGATGCCACGCACGGTGTCCTCTTCCTCAATCTGCTCAACCACGAAGCTGTCCAGCAGCGGGCGGGAGTCGAGATCACCCTCGCTATCAGCAAGCTTGCGGAGGTTACGGATAGATGCCGAAACCTTCTCTTCATGCTCGAGAGCAATGCGGAATGCATCGATTGCGGAAGTGACCTTCACCTCCGGTGCGTCGACAGCACCAATCTGCGGGTGGTTGTCGCGAGCATCGAGGTGTGCGATGAACTGGTTCGCGTGATCAACTTCCTCATCCGCCTGTGCACGCATCCACTCTGCCATGCCGGAGAAATCCAGCAGGTCCAGTTCGATTGCCAGCTGGCGGTAGACGTGGGAAGCGGTGAGCTCCATAGTGATCTGGTCGTTGAATGCCTTCTCAAGAGTATCTGTTAGTCGCATGCCCCTACTATAAGTCCAATCCTTATAAATGACAACGATTATAATACTTCCCTTATAAGCCAGGCCTTGCCTATTCTGCAATCGTCGGCTTAACCTCGGCGGTATGGCTACACTCACCTCCGTAAGCCCATCGACCGACGAAATTCTGCAGTTTCTTTCTCGACCTGCGCAAACGACACATGATACAGCGGCGGTGTCTCACAACACCTCCACCGTCACGGCCATCGCCGTCACCAGCTTGGACGGACGCGGCGCCGTCGAAGGCACCTCTGGCCAGCTTGGCAACGACACCGATGCCACGGTTTTCAACACGCTTCGCGCGCTTGCCGACGTCGTTTTCGTTGGTACAGGCACCATTGCGTCCGAGGGGTACGGGCCAGTTGAGATACCGGAGTACCTAGAGGCCGTTCGACAGAAGCTAGGTCGCTCCGAGCACGTGGCGATGTCCACACTTTCGCGCTCGTTGGATTTAGATATAAAATCTGACTTTTTCGCGAATGCAGAAGTCAATCCTCCGATAATCTTCACCCCGACTAAAGATGCTTTTAATGATGAAGAGGCAAGAGCCGCTCACAAGAACAAAGCTAAAAAGATGGAGTCGGCCGGGGCTCGCGTCGTTAAGTTCCCTAACCCCTCGGTAAAAGCGGCGTTAACGTGGCTGGCTGAACATGGGTATCGGGACATTGTCGTAGAGGGTGGATCGACGATGTATCGAGAAGCATTCAAAAAGGGGTGCGTCGACGAACTGTTCCTGACATTGTCGCCGATGTGGGTGGGTAACGGCCCCCTGACTTTCGGCGAGAACGACCCTGATGAGGACTCGAACTCGACGAACCCGCAGGCTTTTGAAGTGCGGGATATCCTACGTTCCGACTCACACATCTTCCTACGCTATTCCCGCAGCTTCACCCAGTAGGGTGGAGTATTGTGAGTAAACCAAAAATCGACGTGAGCGCAAGCGCAACGGCATTAACGCAAACGTCCAAGGACACGCCAGAGACAAATTCGGTGGCTCCACGCCCTCTGTCTCGGCACGTGTCGCGAGGACTCAGCGCTTTCTTGTGGCCTATCGCAGCTGTGGTGATTTTTCACCGCACCTGGGTTTTGCCGAAAGACGTTTCTGGCACAGATGACTTTACGACCGTCTGGTCGGCAATTAATCGATTCGTATCGCAGGTACCCGTTTATTCGGAAGACTACGTAACAGCCGATCCGCACTATCTGTATTCCCCAGGCGCTACCCTACTTTTAGCCCCGATTGATTTGTTCGGCTCGCTTGAATCGGGCCGAATCTGGTTTGCGGTGTTTCAGTCAGCTGCAATCATTGCGGCAATTGTATTGCTGCTGAGGTGGCTTGGTATTGCGCGCTCTGGCCCCATCATTCCAGCGTCGATAGCACTGCTCTACCTCACGGAACCCGTTACCAACACCCTTGATTTTACGAACGTCAACGGTTCACTCTTCCTTGCATTAGTGCTGTTTTTTATTGCTCTGACCGAGCGGCGCAATATCCTGGCCGGCCTGATCATCGGTATCGCAATCACCATTAAACCTGTTTTCTTGCCAATGCTGTTCCTACCGTTCATGCGCAGGCAGTTCTCTACGGTACTGACCAGTATCGGAGTGGTAATTGCAGCCAATGTCATTGCGTGGCCGCTCATGGTCCAACCACGTGACTACCTAGATATCACCGTCCCCTACCTGGGAGTTGTCCGTGACTTTGCAAATGCTTCACTGACTGGACAGCTTGTTTGGCTAGGTGCCCATCCGACCCTGATTTTGCTGTGGCAGATCTTTTTCGGCATTTTCGTCTTGGTATCCGTCGTGCTCCTTCTTCGCTGGCTCGAAAGGGATGAGAAATTCTGGATTGCTACGACTTCCGGAGTTCTCTTCACCGGCGCGTTCTTCCTTTCCAGCCTGGGCCAGCAGTACTACTCGATGACGCTCTTGCCAATGGTTCTCACCGTGCTTCGCCCATTGGTTTTGGCTCGCGACAATGAAGGAAATATTGGTTCGACAGTCATGTTGAATTGGGGCGCAGGACTCGGAGTCGTACTCTGTTTCTTCTACGCCAATTGGTGGATTGATGAAGATGACCTCTTTTTCCCGTGGTTCACGGTTGCAATCGGCGGTATTGGATGGGCCGTTCTTATTCTCTCCATCACGGCAGCACTCATTCGAATGACGATTGTGGATGCCGTCAATGGGCGTAGCTTTGCATCCGGCTTCAGCTGGCTGAGCGACTGGAAGATAGCAGGCAGGAAGTCTAATCAGGAATCTGATCTCAAGTCTGAGGAGGCTATTCAGAATGGTTGATTCGCATAGCGAAGACTGGAATCTGAGCGAAGAAGAATGGCGCGAACGCCTCAGTGCCGCGGAGTACCAGGTTTTGCGTCAGGCAGGTACTGAACGCGCCTTCACCGGTGAGTACACCGATACCAAGACTCAAGGTGTCTACCGCTGCCGGGCCTGTGGTTACGAGCTGTTTCGGTCGAACGAGAAGTTCGACTCTCACTGCGGTTGGCCATCCTTCTTCTCTCCACTAGCTGGAGACCGGATTATTGAGCGCCGAGACACCAGCCTCGGTATGGTCCGTACCGAAGTGCTGTGCAGTCGTTGCAAGTCTCACCTCGGCCACGTCTTTGAGGGTGAGGGATACAATACTCCGACCGACCTGCGTTATTGCATCAATTCAATTTCACTCACGCTCGAACCGGACAAGACGGCTGAATAACTAGATAGAGAAGCAGCGCCGCTGGTCAAAATCCCGTCAGTTAACGGGGCTTGACCAGCGGCGCTGCTGATTCTCTCGTTGATTGCGTGAGCTACGGCAGAACGTTGATGATCTCTGCGATGTCATCGACGCGACGTCCCGTGTGGAACGGAATCTCTTCGCGGACGTGCAGACGAGCCTCGGTGTAACGCATCTTCCACATCAAGTCCACAATGCGGTCGAGCTCCGGCCCCTCGAATGCAAGGATCCACTCGTAGTCACCGAGTGCGAACGCCGGGACAGTATTGGCGCGCACATCCGGGTAGTCACGACCGGCCATACCGTGTTCAGCAAGGATGCGGCGTCGCTCGGTCGGCTCCAGCAGGTACCAGTCGTAGGAACGAACGAAGGGGTAAACCGCAATCCATCGTCCCGGCTCTTCACCCATGATGAACGACGGCAGGTGCGACTTGTTGAACTCAGCTGGACGGTGCAGCGCAGCGTTCGACCAGTGCGGAGTGGATGCCTTGCCCAGCGGAGTCTCGCGCAGGAAGGCGTTGTAGAACGCCTGCAGGTCTTCCAGCTTCTCTGCGTGGATCCAGAACATGAAGTCGGCTTCAGCACGCATGGCCGAAACATCGTAGAAACCACGGATGATCAGATCAGTGTCTTCGTAACGAGCCAGGAATTCCTTGGTCTTAGCCACTGCCTCTTCGCGGTTATCACCGAGTGCACCTGGGGTCACCTTGAAGGCAGACCACATGGTGTAGCGGATGGTGTCGTTGAGCTTCTTGAAATCGAGCTTGGTCATTAGTTGTCTCCTAGTTCGGTTGAAAGGTTTGTTTAAAAACGATGGGTCAGCGCCAGTTTCGTACTCAGCACCAATCTCGCAGCTTTATGCCAGCTCCGCAGCAATCTTGCTGGCCGCAGCCTTGGCGTTGGAGATACATTCCGGAATGCCCGGGCCACTGAGCCACGCCCCTGTTGCTGCAAGCTTAGGCACCTCGGCCAAATCCTGGCGAGCAAAATCCATCAGGCCTCCATGCCCCATATCGAAGCGTGGAATCCCCGCCCACCAACGCTGGACGAAAACCGCTGTCGGTTCGGCATCAAAGCCAGTCGCCTTAGCCAAATCTGCTTTTGCCCTGGCGATGAGGTCCTCGTCGCTACGATGCACGTGCGAGTCATCATCAAAACGGCCGAAGCTTGCCCTCACAACGGCACCGTAGCGCTCACCAATATGTGGCCACTTCCGGGACGACACTGTAAAAGCTTTCGCGGACAGGTCAGCACCAATCTCGCACAACACGCCGTTGATCTCCGGCAGTCCTTCCGACGAGTCGAAACACATACCGACCACCGCCGAGTTCGACGTGTCTACCCCACCAATGAGCTCGGCCGCCTCTGGCGCAAGATTGCTCAACAGCTCCGATGTGGTTGCAGAAGGTGCCGCCACGACAACACCGTCGACGTCGATAGTGCTAATGCTCGTGCCGCTTTCCGACGGCAGTTCCACTGTCACCTCAAAGCCGTTGTCATGCTGGCGCAGACCAGTAGCCTTCGTCGACAAGAGGAGTTCGGCTCCCGATTCGTCGACAAGCGTGTTGTAGAGAACCTCGAAGCCATCGCGGAACGTTTGGAAGACCACCGGTCGCTTCGTCTTCGTCGAATCTGTCGCAGCCTCACTACTCAGACGCGCCTGCTGCGCCTCCTTACGTGCTTCCAGAACGCGCTGGACAGCGCCGGTGAGGCTGACATGGTCACCGACACTAGCCATTTCATCAAGCGCTGCCGCCAGCTGTGGGATGGTCGCACGCAGACCCAGATCGTATGCGGTGGTTGAGTAGACGCCCCCGAGCAGCGGGGAGACGATGCGGTCAACGACTTCCTCACCGAGCCGCGCCGCGACCAGCTGGCCGACATTCATGTCGTCACCCAGTACCCAGTGCAAGGCTGGAGTGAGCTCGGGGTTCGACTCGGCATCAATCTTGGCGAGGGTGGCCTCGCTGAGGAGGTAGCCCAACCCTTCTGAACTTCCTGGAATACCGGTGACCGTGTTACGCGGAAGGTCCTTGAGTTCACCGCCAATGTAGAGCTTGGAAGGCAGCCCCGAAGGGGCGACTAGCTGATCTGCCAACCCGAGTTCCTTGAAAAAATCGGTGGCATCGTGACGGAACGCCAGGTACGCCTCAGCGCCCGCCTCAAGAGGGCCGTTAGCTCCTGGTCGAGTCTTCAGCTTGCCGCCGACCTGTGCACTGGACTCGATGACAATTATTCTTGCGGCGGGTCCGAGCTTTTTACGCAACTCATACGCTGCGCTCAGGCCGGAGATACCGCCACCTATGACGGCAATGGTAGAAGGTTGTGCAACCACGGTATTTCGTACGCTTTCTCTATGCCCGCGCCTCGAGCGGGCACGGTCGATAAGACTTGTAGGAAATTAGCTAGTGCGTGTTTTACACGCCTGTTGCGTCGGCTTTTACGTTGCGTGAATGATCTCAACGGCGCGCGTAATCGCGTCGGCATCGGTATTCGGTAGCACCCCGTGACCCAAGTTGAAGATATGTCCACGGGCGTCACCACGCTTAATTGCACGGTCCGCCTCAGAGCAGATGCGCTGAATCTCTTGGGTCATTGCATCTTCACCGGCAAAGAGAATCGCCGGGTCAAGGTTGCCCTGCAATGCAAGGCTGTTTTCCGCCGGGTCTGCGCCTCGGTGAACGTCGGAAAGCGTGGCACGAATGCGGTTGGCAGCAACGTCCAGTGGCACGCGCCAGTCGACGCCCATGACTTCTGGGCCGGCTTCAGCCATCGCACCGAGAAGCTCGCCGGTGCCCACACCGAAGTGGATGCGCGGAATGCCGGCGTCGGCGACAGCCTGGAAGATTTCCTTCGAGTACGGCAACACAAAGCGGCGGTAATCACGCTCGGTGAGATAGCCAGCCCAGGAGTCGAAGAGCTGAATAGCGTCCACACCAGCGCCAATCTGCGCGCGCAGGAAAGCAATCACCATCGGAGTGATTCTCTGCATCAGGTGATCCCACAATTCAGGGTCCGAGTGCATCAGCGCCTTAGTGCGCTCGTGATTGCGGGATGGACCGCCTTCAATCAGGTACGACGCCAAGGTGAACGGTGCACCGGCGAAACCAATGAGTGCCTGGGTATCATTCAGCTCTTGCAGAATGAGGCCGATACCCTCGGCCACCGGAGCGAGTTGCTCTTCCGTGACTTCCGGTAGAGCCTTGATGTCTGCTTCCGAGCGCACCGGAGTATCCATTACTGGACCGCGGCCAGGAACAATATCCAGGTTGACACCCGCAGCCTTCAGCGGCACGACGATATCGGAAAAAAGAATCGCAGCATCAACGTCGTGCCTACGTACCGGCTGCATAGTAATCTCAGCGAGCAGTTCCGGGCGGAAGCAAGAGTCCAACATACCGATGTCCTTGCGCACCTCACGGTACTCAGGCAGTGAACGACCAGCTTGCCGCATAAACCACACCGGGCGGCGCGAAGGAGTTCGACCGTAAGCTGCATCAAGAATCGGGGCATCAGTCAAAGTGCGACGATTGTTCATACGGACAATCATGCCCCACTTACCTTAGAAATTGATATGTGGGGTACTAAGAACAGGAAATTCTCTCGCCCTGCTGTGCGTTTTCGACGAACCGCTTGGTCGCTTCCCACTCTTTTCGGCGCGCCTCCCACTAACGCAAGCGTCATATGGCTAAGTTCAGGCGCGTGAATGGAACCGATTCAATGCCACAGAACTTCCGCGCCGCGGTCCAGTCAATGCACTCTGCTGAACTGCGACCTGAGATTGCTCTGGGCACCGTTCGGCCACCGCAGAAGCTGGCACCGTTTAGCCACGCTGTCTCGCTTGAGGTCACGCAGCCCGAAGCTGATATCGTCCCCGAGTCCTCGGACGACGATGCCTTTGGTCGTTTAATTTTGCTCCATGACCCCCGCAGTGAGGAAACCTGGGACGGTGACATGCGCTTGGTTGCATACATCCAGGCGGATATGGATGCCTCCCTCGCGGAAGATCCGTTGCTCCCCCAGGTTGCCTGGCAATGGCTCACCGAGGCTCTGGCTGAGAACAACGCCGAACTGTCGAACTTGGGTGGCACGGTGACTACTACGAACTCTGTCCGCTATGGCGAGATCGGCGGCAAGCCACAGGCCTTTCAATTAGAAATGCGCGCATCGTGGACTGCTCGTGGCACCGACCTGCGCACCCACGTTGAATCCTTCGCTCAGGTACTAGCGAACGTCGCTGGTCTGCCACCCGTCGGCGTTTCCCTGCTGGGCTGATACCGGCGACTGCTGATACCGACGACCGAAGAGGCGTGCGATGAGCTCCGACGTGGAAACTAGTCCCGACGTAGAAGTAAGACTTGCCCCAGCCGAGGGAACTCCACGCGTGCTTTCTGCCATCGACGACATTATTGACGCCGGTGAGCAGCTGGCCAAAGGACACGGTTGGCTCGCAGTCGATACTGAACGAGCTTCGGCATATCGCTACGACGACCGCGCCTTCTTGCTTCAATTTCGCCGCCGTGGAGCGGGCACCTTTCTCATCGATCCCGAAGATGGTCGCAAGGCGATGGCCGTTTTCGGTTCCTCAGTCAACGACCTGACCTGGATTATTCACGCCGCTCATTCTGACCTTCCCTGCCTCGCAGCTCTGGGTCTCTACCCCACCAAAGTCATTGACACTGAGCTGGCCGGCCGCCTTCTCGGCCTGGAGCGAGTCAACTTAGCAGCTCTGACAGAGCGACTCCTCGGAGTTGGACTTGCCAAGGGGCACGGTCGAGAGGATTGGTCTACTCGTCCACTGCCAGCAGATTGGCTGGACTACGCAGCCTTGGATGTCGAGCTGCTCATCGAACTCGCCGAGGTTCTTTGTCAGGCGCTGACTGAGCTCGACCGTTTGGAATGGCTGGAACAGGAATGCGAACGCGAACTCGCTCTAAACCGTAAATACCTCGATGGTCTGCACGTCGTACACTCGTGGCAGGGGCTCAAAGGGATTGGGAAGCTGCGCACTCCCGAACAACTTAACGTCGCCCGTGCACTGTGGACTGAGCGTGACGAAATCGCGCAGCGCCGTGATGTCTCCCCAACACACGTCATGGGTCACAGCGTTCTACGTACAATCGCAGAACAACTCCCCGGTACGCAGCGTGAACTAACTGCAATCCGTGGATTTCCACGTCGCCGTCGCGGTGCCGCGGACGCTTGGTTGAAGGTCGTTAATGAAGCCCGTCAGGAACCCAGGTCGTCATGGCCGAAGCCCCAGAAGCAGGCTCCCAACCAGATGCCCCACTTTCGACGTTGGGCTGAGCATGCCCCACAAGCCGCCGAAATTTTCGAAACCACGCGAGACTGCATCGACAACGTCTGTGCCCAAATCCACCTGCGCAAAGACACACTCATTACCTCCGCGCAGACACGTGAACTGGTGTGGTGGATTCACAGCCGCGCAGTCGGCTCATTCGTTTTCCGCCACCACGACAACTACGCTGGCGGCCTGCCAGCCGTTACCGAAATCTCCGCTCACCTCAGCGAACAGGGTTTCCGCCCATGGCAGGCACATTTGCTTGCCGACGTGATCGGCGCCAACGTTCTTGCGCCCATGCGGCAGCCACTCTAGCTACAGCTGCTCCAGCACTGCGATGGTTTCAAAGTGATGCGTTAGACCAAATGCGTCCACGACCTCGAGGTGTTTGAACGCGTAGCCGTAGTCAGCCCAGTACCGGGCATCGCGGGCAAAAGTCGCCGGATCGCAACCGAAATGTACAACCACGCGTGGCTTTGCCTCAGCAATAGCGGCAATGGCATCCTTACCAGCACCGGAGCGCGGAGGGTCGAGAACAACGATATCCGGGTTTGGAGTTTCCTCATTAGCAACTTCGCGGCGCACTACTTCGGCGACATCCCCAGTAACGAACCGGACTGGTGCCGCAGGCGACGCATTCGCACTGTGGTCAGCTGCAGTGAAGGCCTTGCGCCCCGCCGTCGCTGCCGCTGCAAAACCCTCGACAGAGAGAATTGAGCCCTCTGCGTCAACAAGCTTGCGAAGTGCCGCCGACAGAACGCCTGCGCCACCGTAAAGATCCCAACCACAGGAGAAAGACTGACCGGCCAACAGGTCAATGATGCGCGATCCATAGAACTCAGGGGCATGGCAATGGGCTTGCCAAAAACCGGTAGTCGGCACATCGAAAGTGATTCCGTGAACAGTGTGCTGTGTGGTTGGCTCGCCTTCAATCACCGTTTGCTTGCGGTTCCTGCCGCTGCCGGAAACGTACACAGCACTTCGGTTACCCTCCGTGTCCATGGCCACATGGAGTTCTCCTGGCTTCGGCTTCTTGCTCCCGCGACCGCGAGCAGGCTTAGCGGCGGGGATGGTTCCGGCCGTCGAAAAGCCAGCGATGAGATTGGGAACTGTTTGGACGCACTCGGAGCCGATGACGAGCTCGTGGGAACGGGAACGCCGTAATCCCGCTCGTCCCTGGGAATCCACACCCAGCCGCACGCGCGTGCGCCAACGGGAGGTCGGAGCCAGTGGAAGAACATCGATAGCTGGCAGCTCGTCGGCGGTGAAACGTCCAAGACGGCGCAGGCAATCGGTCAAGACATCAGCCTTGAGACGCGCCGCGTGCTCAGGATCAATAAAACCCCAGTCGCAACAGCCCGCGCCCTGCTGAGCTGCTTCGCAACGCTGCGAAATTCGATGCTCTGAGGCATCCAGAACCTCAACGACATTGCCGCGCCACAGCTTGGCATCAGGTTTGGCAATTTCGACAACAACGCGTTCGCCGGGGATACCGCCGGTGACGAAACCGATTCGTCCGTCGTAGCTGGCAATGAATTCTCCGCCGGCAGCGGGACGGTCAATAGTCACTTCGATGTTCACGCCGTGTGATACTACCCGCTGACAAGAGAAAAGCCGCTGTCGGGTGACGGCGGCGGGCAGTGCACAGTCGCGCCTGCAGATCCTTTTCTAACTGGTCAAGCAGCTAGCTTCTCTCTGCTGGCGGGTTGACCAAACTAATTGGTGGAGCCATCTGGGTTGATACCAGTAGCGCCTGGCACCTGCCCGGGTTCACCTTCAGCTTGGGCAGCCTGGGTCTGCTGCTGGTATGCCTGACGAATCTGCTCGGCCATCTGGGACGGCAGCGTAACCGGAAGCGGCTGACCTGCTGGCATCGGGTTCTCACCGCGAGAGACGAAGCTACGGGCAAGGAGACCGCGGGCGAGGTCCGCGAGTTCCTCCGCCCGATTAGCTGGACCGGAGGCCGTCATGCGAAGCATCCAACGCGGGCCGTCGGCGCCGATGATTCGCATTTCCATGTCGGAGGTGCGACCTACGACCTCAGAACCCCACGGCCCCTGCTCGACATGGACATCGAGGCCATCGGACTCAAGACCGTCCTTGATTTCCTGAGCGGACTCCTCCCAGAGACCGCCCGACGTCGGAGCAGCGAATGCTACAGGAGTTACGCGGCCATTCTCAGTGGCGACGTGCAGCATGGTTGGACCTGTCGGCCCCATCTCCACCTGAATATCACCAACGTGAGGAATAGGCAGCAGCATCGAACCGAGGTTCAGGCTGGCCTTCGCGAAGTCCGAAAAATCAAACTGCGTCGGGCTAGCGCTGTTGATATCGAAGGGGCCGTTTGCTGGTGCGTTCTCCGCGGCGGTTTCCGACGCGTCGTCATGCACGGTTGCGGTAGCCTCCTCAGAAGCTGGCGCCGCAGAGTCGGTGGTAACGGCCTCTGCCTCAGCAGCTGGTTCTTCTGGCTGGTTCTTCTTTCCAAATGGCCACATGGTGGTTTATTGACACCTCGCTAAAACGAAATCTTTGTATACGCCTTTGTAAACACTTTATTGAGCTCTTCACGCATTGAACCACACTTAGTAGGATCCCCGCGCTATCAGAGGTGTTTTAAAGCGTCGTGGACACTCCGGTTGACCCGTGACCGCCCGCACCGCGTTCAGTTTCATCGAGTTCATCGACTTCCACCATCGGGCTGAGCTCGACCTTCTGCACAACCAATTGGGCAATTCGATCGCCCTTGGCGATCTCCACCGCATTGGTCGGGTCCAAGTTGATCAGGCAGACTTTAAGCTCACCACGGTAACCGGCATCGATAGTGCCGGGTGCGTTGACGATGGACAGCCCCTTTTTGAAAGCCAATCCGGAGCGAGGATGAACCAATCCCACTGTGCCCGCCGGCAAAGCAATGGCAATACCGGTTCCCACGAGCGCCCGCTGCCCTGGTGCTAGGATGACATCCTCCACTGAGCTCAAATCCACACCGGCATCATCGGCATGCGCACGCTGGGGAATCACAGCGTCTTTAGCGAGCTTTTTCACTTGCACCGGGGCATAAGTCATCTCTTTGTATATCCTTCGCTGTCGCGTCTTTTAAGAACCGCACTTCGGCCTTGTCAGTACCGAGCATAGCCGTGCCCTAGAATGGATAACCGTGAGTGGAAAAGATAACCTGCAGCCTCGTCGCGACGACAGCTCAGCATCCGTCTCTGAAGGTGCGGCAATAGCAATGAGCTCGAGCGGAGATTCATCGATTGTCTATTCCGAAAAGCTCTGGGTTCCCTGGTGGTTCTGGGTACTCGGCGCTGCTGCCGTTTTTGTATGCACGGCCCAGATTGGCTTTAACCGTTCACCGATTTGGCTTGTCATCGGCGGCATTATTTGTCTGGCCGTGGGCGTGTGGGTGCTGTTGACTATGTCGAAGACCACGGTGTCCGTGGAAGTGGACAGCACTGGTGAACGCTGGCTTCACGCTGGCACGGCAGTTTTGCCAGCATCGGTTGTTGCCAAATCCCTGGTGGTCCCGAAGTCCGCGCAGCGCAATGCGTTGGGCCGTCAGCTCGATCCAGCAGCGTTCCTGGTTACACACACGTGGATTCCCACGATGGTGCTGCTAGTCCTCGACGATCCGGACGACCCCACCCCCTATTGGCTGGTCTCCACCCGCCACCCCGAGGCACTGCTTGACAGTCTCTTCGACCGCTAGGTCAAATCTCTCACCGCCGCTACACGCTTGCCGACGGCCCCAGCGCCGCCAGAACCGTGGTAGTGGCGGTTTTCCTTTTTCCTAGGAAGCTATCCCGGCTGTGCGGGGATTAGGCACAGTCCTGACAGATGGGGAATCCATCGCCGTTATCGATTGCGAT
Organism: Corynebacterium sp. MSK035; assembly: GCF_030232615.1. Classification (NCBI taxonomy): domain Bacteria; kingdom Bacillati; phylum Actinomycetota; class Actinomycetes; order Mycobacteriales; family Corynebacteriaceae; genus Corynebacterium; species Corynebacterium sp. MSK035. The sequence continues at coordinate 120,340 of NZ_JASPJP010000003.1, read as the reverse complement.
CATTGAGCGGTGCATCACCATGAAGCAGGAGCCACAGGTGAATTCATCCTCCCCCTTCGGGGCAACATCCATATCGAATTCTTCACCCGCGATGTCGGCAACCGGCAACTCGAACGGCTCAACAATTTCGCCGTCGTCAGTGTCGTCGATTTCCTTCTCAGCAGATGCAGCCTGAAGGCCCTCGAGGGAATCGGTCTCCAGCTCTTCGGTTTCACGAGTACGCGGGGCATCGTAGTTTACAGCCATGTCCCAAACCTTCTTTCTGGACCTTTGCTAGACATTGTGAACTGACTTTTTCTCGGAGAATACAACGCGTTGAGACGATTGACACCCTGTACTCTCCAGCGCCTTTCTCAGCGGATATTAAGGCAATTCACGCAATCTGTCATCTCTGCAGGTCAAAATAGGTTTCTATGCCAATAAGCCGAGGAGAGGATAACATGATGGCTATGAGTTCAGGCCCCGCGAGCACTTCGAGCACGTCACATCGACGAAAAATTGTTCCCTACGTGGTGGTTTCCGTCGTTGCTGTAGTGATTGCCGCTACGTTGTGGGTGTTGGCATTCCGCAGCCAACCGGCAAGTTATCCGGTGTCCTGTTCCCTCCCCGCGGCTGGGCCCCCTGTTTCCTCCACCACGCTAATCGGAGAGCACGTCGTTCCACCGTCGGATGTTCATGTGCGCGTTTATAATGCCAACGGCAAAGTCGGCCAGGCTACAACCGTCGCCGAGCAATTGCGGCAGCTCGATTTTGTCCTCGATGAGCAGGTTCCCTACGGCAACGACCCTATTGTGGAAAACCAAGACCTCGGTTGCTTCGGCCAGCTGCGTTATGGCGAGGACTTCAATGGCCACGCCGCAGCGCTTCACGCTCTTTTCCCCTGCTTTGAGCTCATCCACGATGGTCGGCCGGATGCAACCGTCGATGTGTCCTTGGGTAAGGGGTTTAAGGATCTCGAAGTAGCCAGCCAGGTTGAGGAAACGATGTCCGCATTGAACCGTGGCGAACAAGCCGACCTAGAGGGGTTGAGCTCGTTAGGCTCGAGCACCTGCTCCTAGACCGACGCACTAATTCCTAGCCTGCGCGACAGCACCATCCAATGCCTCGAAGAACGCATCGGCAACTTCAGAGTTCGCCGCACCGACACCAAAGTCGAGCGGGTCTCCCTCCGGCCGGCCAGTAACGTTGGCACACTGAGTGAATTCCGGGACCCTAATCCTTGCGCCTGCTTCAGCCGCAATCAGAGCACCAGCTGCATAATCCCAAATCTTGATGTCGTGTTCGTAATACGCATCAACACGGCCGTGCGCCACCATGCACAAATCCAGCGCCGCCGATCCCATGCGCCGAATATCTCGACACTCCCCCAGCAACTGCGACGCTATCCGGCCCTGCACCTGCCGGAGACTAGCGGAATAGCTGAATCCCGTTGCCACAAGTGTCTTTTCCAGCTCGGCCGTTGGGGAACAACTAAGCGTCTGCACAGTGCCGTCCCGTCGAGAAACCTGAGCGCCCTCTCCCTTAGCTGCACTGTAAATCTCTCCCGAGGACGCATTTGCCACTGCACCCGCCACTACCTCATCGCCTACGGCGCAAGCGATACTCACAGCAAAATTGGGCATGCCGTAGAGGAAATTCACCGTACCGTCGATGGGGTCTACAATCCAGGTCACCGCTTCGCCCTCGTTGGCAGCCTGCGCTGGGGAACTCGCGCCGTCGTCAAGCCCGCCTTCTTCGCCCAAAATGCGGTCAGAGCTGCTAAACGTCTTGATAAGCGAACGAATGAGCTCCTCAGATTCACGGTCGACAACGGTGACGGGGTCTACAGCTGAGGACTTCGTTTCGGAACTTGCTAAAACGCCATCGGAGCCGAGTTCGACCCGACGACTGGCGATGTGCGCCGCGGCTGCGCGGGCGATAAGTACCGCGCGGTCACGCAGATCCCTGACGCTGGGTCGCACGGAACCGGGGCTATTCGACGCACTAAACCCCCTATTATCTGCCCTGCTAGCGAGTTGTTCGGTGCCACGCGAGTTAATGCTCATGCCCCCATTGTGTCTGTTTCGTACAATTTGAGCTATGGGACAACGAATTGGATTTGGCATCGACGTCGGAGGCTCTGGAATCAAAGGGGGCCGCGTGGATCTTGATACTGGGCAGCTTATTGGCAACCGCATTAAGATTTTCACGCCACAGCCGGCAACTCCGGAAGCGGTTGCGGAGACCATTGCAGAAATTGTGGACATTGCGAAGTGGGATTCCGATGTCGGCATCACGATTCCGTCCGTCGTACAGAATCAGATTGCCTTGCTGGCCGCCAATATTGACGGTTCTTGGGTTAATACGAACTGCCAAGAGCTCTTCGCTAAATACCTGCCCAACAACAAGGCGCACGTGCTTAACGACGCTGACGCTGCCGGCCTCGCTGAAGTCCAGTTTGGCGATCCGGGCAATAAGACAGGCGCCGTGTTGTTGCTAACTTTTGGTACAGGCATCGGCTCCGCGCTTATTCATGACGGACTGCTCTACCCCAATTCGGAGTTAGGCCACCTCATCATTGATGGCATGGAGGCCGAACACTTTGCATCCGCGAGAGTTAAGGATGTGGAGGGGCTCGGCTTCGAAGAGTGGGCTGAGCGCGTGAGCAAGGTGCTTAAGACCTACGAGGCACTGTTTTGGCCGTCACGGATCATCGTCGGCGGCGGAATCAGTCGCGAACACGAAAAGTGGATTCCGCTGTTGACATGTAAGACTCCAGTTGTCCCCGCAAGTCTGGATAATAATGCGGGTATTGCTGGCGCCGCCTTTGCAGCTGACCAGGGACTTTACCCTTAACCACTTTCATTTCTTATATGGGGATTGGTAGCTACGTGTCGGGCGTGACACGTGCTTGAAGCCATGCCCCGTGGCGGCGATTTTAAGAATTGGTTTACAATAAGAAGTTGACTCACGGCAAGGTTGAATAATCAACAGGCTCGAGGAGGATTGGGAAAATCGAATTCCAGCGCACTGCTTCGATGAGGATTTTCACCGATTACTTCTTCGCTAGGAGCCAGAAAGCAACACTGATGACCGTGGCACGAAAAGGTCAGCTCTGAATGTTTTCCATTCGGCTAGTTGGCTATAGACGAAGTAAAGGCGCACCACTGGCGCGTTGAGCTTCTCTTCGACCGAGAGAAGCTGGCGGCGGCTTTGGCGGCGCACACAACGTACATCGTGAAAGGGCGTTCGTGGCAGGCAACGAACTGGGGCAAGCTCAGGACCAATCCACCGGGAGTGGCACCGGTTCAGCTACTCCTGCAAAGAAGGCTGTAAAGAAGGCCATCAAGAAGGCAGTGAAGAAGACCGTGGCAAAGAAGACTGCCGCGAAGAAGACTGCTGCCAAAAAGACGGCTGCTACCAAAACTGCGGCGAAGAAGACGACCGCTAAGAAGGCAGCGGCCAAGAAGACCGTGAAGAAGGCGGCCAAGAAGTCCGTCGCTAAGAAAACCACGCGTAAGGCCGCCGCCAAGAAGGCAACTAAGCGGACAACGGCTGCGAAGGCCACCGCGGCCAAGGCTGCTGCAGCGAAGGCGAAGGACGCGCAAGCTCTCGACGCAACTGAGAACGAAGAGCTCGAGGACGAGGAACTCGACCACGACTTGGAGCAGGAGCAGGACTACGACCCGGATCTGGATGATGATCTCGAAGACGATGATCTTCACGACGATCTGGATGATGACGACCTCGAAGACGACGACCTCGACGATGATGAAGAAGAGGACGACGAGGACGAAGACGAGGATGAAGAGGACGAGGGCGACGAGGTCTGGAACGAGGACGAGTCCGCTCGTCTGCGTCAGGCCCGCAAAGATGCTGCCCTCACCGCCTCCGCCGACTCTGTCCGCGCCTACCTCAAGCAGATTGGTAAGGTCGCGCTGCTGACTGCCGAGGAAGAAGTCAGTCTGGCAAAGCGCATCGAGGCCGGTCTGTATGCGCAGTACAAGATTGACGAGGCCAAGGAAGCCGGCGAGCGCATCGCTTACGCTCAAAAGCGCGACTTGCGCGAGATTTCTCGTGACGGTCAGCGCGCCAAGAATCACCTGCTCGAAGCCAACCTCCGTCTTGTGGTGTCCCTGGCAAAGCGCTACACCGGCCGTGGCATGGCTTTCCTCGACTTGATTCAGGAGGGCAACCTCGGCCTGATTCGCGCCGTCGAGAAGTTCGACTACACCAAGGGCTACAAGTTCTCCACGTACGCAACCTGGTGGATTCGCCAGGCAATTACTCGTGCAATGGCCGACCAGGCTCGAACCATTCGTATTCCGGTTCACATGGTTGAGGTCATTAATAAGCTCGGCCGTATCCAGCGCGAGTTGCTCCAGGATTTGGGCCGCGAGCCCACTCCGGAAGAGCTCGCTAAGGAGATGGACATCACCGAGGAAAAGGTTCTCGAGATTCAGCAGTACGCTCGTGAACCCATTTCGCTGGACCAGACCATCGGTGACGAGGGCGACTCCCAGCTCGGTGACTTCATTGAGGACTCAGAGGCAGTCATCGCTGTGGACGCCGTCAGCTTCACGCTCCTCCAGGACCAGCTTGGCGACGTTCTGGAGACTCTCTCCGAACGTGAAGCCGGTGTCGTCCGCCTGCGCTTCGGCCTTACCGACGGCATGCCGCGTACGCTTGACGAGATTGGCCAGGTCTACGGTGTGACACGCGAGCGCATCCGTCAGATCGAGTCCAAGACGATGTCCAAGCTGCGTCACCCATCGCGTTCGCAGGTGCTGCGCGACTACTTGGAGTAAAGCTTTAACCTGGAGTTGTTCAGGGGCTAACTGCTTGACTAGAAAAATCGGGCTTGAATGAGGTTTCACACCTTATTCAAGCCCGATTCTTCTTTTGGTGTCAGCGCTAGTGAGTTACTGACTGCGTTTATGTCAAAAATAGCCTGAAAAATGGCCTGAAAGTGTCATAAACTCACACAGTTTCACATTTGCAGCCAAAAGCCCCGGACCACCGAAGTGGAACGGGGCGAAGGAGTATCTGAGCAACGCTAGGCGAAGCAGTCCGGTGGCGGTTCAGCGCGCTGCCCCACCATCCACTACGGGCTACTACATACCCAGCTAGTACACGACGCCGAATACCCACTGCAGCAGCGTCAGCGATGCCACAGAAATCACGATCAGTGCGACGACGTTCAGCCAAACACCGGCCTTGACCATGTTGTCCATGCTGACGTAGCCGGAGCCGTAGGCGATGGCGTTCGGCGGTGTTGCAACCGGCATCATGAAGGCCGAAGTAGCTGCCAGTGCAACTGGAACGGCGAAAATCATCTGGTCGTGGCCCAGACCGATTGCCATCGCACCAACCAGCGGCAGGAAGGTCGCGGCCGTCGCGGTGTTAGAGGTGAACTCGGTCAGGAACAGCACAACGGCGCCGACGACAACCACGAGTGCAGCCACTGGCATCCAGCCGAGAGTAGACAGCTGCTCGCCAATCCAGTCCGACAGCCCAGAGGCACCGAACTGCGAGGACAGTGCGAGGCCACCACCGAACAGCAGCAGCACGCCCCACGGCAGCTCTAACGCATTTTCCCAACGCATAAGCTTAACGCCATCAGGACCGCCCGGAATAATGAACAGCGCAATACCCACGGTCATTGCGATAACCGCATCGGCAATCTTGGTGTCGGGCAGCAGCACCGGAACAAAGACCCACGCCAGTGCCGCCGCGATAAACACCAGGAGCACTCGGCGCTCTCCAGTCGACATACGGCCAAGGCGCTTCAACTCGTCACGCATGAGTTCGCGCCCACCTGGAATATGCGTAATCTCCGGCTTAAACACAACATTTGTCAGCAGGAACCATGCACAGAGCATGAGCACAACCGCCACCGGGACACCGAGCAGCATCCACTGGCCAAACCCAATATTGACTCCCTGCTCCGCCATGTAGGCCGCCAGCATAGCGTTCGGAGGAGTACCAATAATGGTGCCCAGCGAACCAATCGATGCCGCGTAAGCGATACCCAGCATCAGCGCGATACCGAAGTTTGACTTTGGCATCGGGTCATAGCTTGACGACGACTCCTCGGCCTCCTCCAGCGCATCCCCACCGGGGGTTTCAGCGACGGATTCACTCGCAGAGCCCGTATCCTCTGCAGCAACCTTTTCATCGTGCAGCATTCGGACAATGAGGCTCAGGACGGACACACCGATTGGCAGCATCATCACGGCCGTGGCCGTGTTGGAGACCCACATCGACAGGAAGCCAGTAGCCACCATGAAGCCGAGAATCAGCATCTTTGGTGACGACCCCATGAGCACCAGAACCCACAATGCGACGCGCTTGTGGAGGTTCCAACGCTGCATCGCCAGCGCCAACAGGAAGCCGCCCATAAAGAGGAAGATGGTCGGGTCTGTGTACTTGCCCGAGAAATCCTTAATCTCCGCGAGGTTGAGAATCGGGAATAGAGCCAGCGGCAGCAGAGCCGTAACGGCAATCGGGATAGCCTCGGACATCCACCACACGGCCATAAGCACTGCTACACCTGCGGTTGCACGCAGGTTGTGATCGAGCTCAGCCGGCATAAAGAAGTACACGAGCAGGGCCAGGATGATACCGAGTCCTAGACCGGTGCGCTTACGGAAAAGCTCTCGGCTGAGGTATCCACGGTCTTGTTGGCCAGGTGACAGTTCCGGGGAGTTATCGCGCGTAGATGTCGCTGCCACGATTCACGCTCCTATTTAATAATCAGCAGACATCCTGTATTGCACGCATGTTCAAACGTTTACCGCATGTAGGGGATGCCAAATGTGGGTACTTTCTGACACCAATATCATTACCAACACTCGGCCAAATATGAGATTTCACTAAGAAACCCCCGGCCGAAACTGCAGGCAGTTGGGCTTCGGGGGTGGATTACGGGGTTAGCTCATTTCCTGATTGCGTATCTGGCGTTGACCGAAAACTCCGGGCACAAAGTAAGACCGCCATTGATGTCGCTTCCGAACTCACTCCGATTGCTTCTTTGGCTGATCAGTACCCATCTGCTTAGAGATGCACTCGGCATACTCTCCAGAGGTGCGCTCGAACTTCTCGCACTTCGACATCGCATCTGATGTCGACGAATACAGCATCAGCGACACCACGGCGGCTGCAATACCCGTCACAATGCCGACCACGCCCAATCCGAACGAACCGCTGATGACCGCGTCTCCCCCGGCTGCCTGCACGCGTTTCTTGGCACTCATTGCCTTCGCCATCGCGATGATGCCCAGAACAATGCCAAAGACACCGAGGATGCCACCAACAATCATCCAGGACATCAAGAGTCCGCCGACGCCAAAGATCAGTGCCAGCACGCCAATAGTCCGACCGTCATTGCCTGGTACAGCTGACAAACCACCGCCGGTCAATTCTGACGGCCTCGACTTATCACTGCTTGCCGACATTCTTCTCTCCACCATAGATTGCTCAGTTCGTTTGAAACCCTACCAATTACGCAGGTAGCTGATGCGATCACGCAACTGTTCCTCCGTACATAGCGCAGTCGGCGGGCCACCACAGGCGCGCCGAACCTCGTTATGCACTTGACCATGTGGCTTACCGGTTCGCGCCGCTGTCATCGACACCAGCGTATTGAGCTCCTTCCGCAACTTCGGCAACACCTCACTGGCCACCTTCTGCGGCCTTGGGTACGCCGATCCCTCAATCCGGTGCACCGCGCCCCCTTCGCCCCCGCTTGACGACGATTCCCTCGCCTCCTCGCGGGCTTCCTTCTCTCGGGCACTGGCGGCTTTAAGCTGTTCATCCTGCCGCTGACGCAGCAAGAGTCGCATCTGATCGGCGTCGAGAAGCCCTGGCAAACCCAGATAATCGGCCTCTTCGGCGGAACCAGCAACGGTTGCGGTGCCGTAGGAGGAGCCGTCGTAGATGAGGTAGTCGAGTTCAGCATCCGCGCCAATGGATTCGTAGGCCGGCAGCAATTCATCGGGCTCATCCTTGCGGCGATTGGCCTCAGCGACCAAGTCATCTTCCCAGCCCTCCGAAGGCCGATCCGGCTTGCCGAGCACGTGGTTGCGCTGCACCTCCATCTGCGAGGCCAAGTCGAGCAGCACCGGAATCGACGGCAAGAAGACGGAAGCAGTCTCCCCCGGCATGCGGCTTCGCACGAATCGTCCGATAGCCTGCGCGAAGAATAGCGGAGTCGAGGAACTTGTCGCGTACACACCGACCGCCAGCCTCGGCACGTCCACGCCTTCGGAGACCATGCGCACGGCTACCATCCACTCATCGGTGGACTCGGAGAAAGTCTTGATTCGTTCCGACGAGCCCGGTTCATCCGAGAGCACTAACGCCACCGGCGTAGAGGCAATCTGCTCGAGAATGCGTTTGTACGCACGGGCAGTTGCCGCATCGGAGGCGATAACCAGGCCACCCGCGTCCGGGATATGCTGCCTCATCTGCGAGAGCCGGGTGTGCGCTGCCCGCAGCACAGATGGCATCCACTCGCCCTTTGGGTCAAGCGCGGTGCGCCAAGCACGCGTGGTCTCCTCTGGGCTCATCACGGTGCCCAGTCGCGCAGCGAACTCATCACCCGCGCTATCACGCCAGCGAGCTTCACCGGAATAAGCCAAAAAGACCACTGGGCGCACGACGCCGTCGGCAAGCGCATTGGAATAGCCGTACGTGTAATCGGCGACGGAACGCGAGTAACCATCGCCGTCCGGCGAGTAGCGAACAAACGGAATCGCTGCGTCATCGGAGCGGAACGGCGTACCAGTTAGGCACAGGCGGCGTTCGACATCGCCGTAAGCTTCGGAAATACCGTCGCCCCAGCTCTTGGCATCGCCGCCGTGGTGCACCTCGTCCAGAATCACCAATGTCGGCCGAGCGGTGGCTACGGCATGGTGCTTAAACGGATGCACTGCGACTTGGGCGTAGGTCACAACAATTCCCTGGTAGGAGGGGTTTACCACACCCTTGGCGTTGGTGAATTTGGGATCCAACGCAATCCCCGAACGAGCAGCGGAAGCAGCCCACTGCACTTTCAGGTGCTCAGTGGGAACCACGACGATGATGCGCTCGACGATCCGGCGCGACAGCAACTCACTGGCGATACGCAGGGCGAAGGTCGTCTTACCTGCGCCCGGTGTCGCCACTGCAAGGAAGTCCTTGGGGTTAGTCGCCAGGTATTTGTCGAGAGCCTCCTGCTGCCATTTACGAAGCCCGCTCACTTGCGACGCAGGGACTTGTAAATCCGCTCGCAGTCAGGGCATACCGGTGAACCCGGCTTCGCCGACTTCTTCACAGGGAAGGTTTCACCGCACAGAGCAACGACGTAGGAGCCGTTGACCGCGGAGTTCACGATCTGGTCCTTCTTGACGTAATGGAAGAACTTCGGAGTGTCGTCCCTCGTCGACTCATCGACGCGGGTATCGGTGCGTTCAATCGTCTTTGTCGTCTTCAATGGAGTGCTCACAGATTCCAATTGTGCCCCATCGGTCAAATTATGCCTAGCGACCCAGGTGCTGGCCGCTGCAGACTGCTGCCTTCCACAGCCACCTGCAACATCGCTGTGACTACGCGAGCATGCGGCTGCAACGGGCATAGCTAGTTGAGACGACCCCACGCCACAGGCGTATGCTAGACAACCATGGCGCGAATCAATGACCGTCGCGACTCCGCGCTGCCGAAACGCGGAAGTTCCCGGCGACGCAAGAAAGACGCGGCGTTGATTACCGACGCCCGCGGCTCTCGGATTCGCAACTATGACCACCGCCGCCACGTCTACGCGGCTCTGCAATGGTCTCGCATTCCGCTGCTGCTTCTTTCCGGCGCTTTTTATCTGTGGTGGGATGTGCCGTGGATTGCAGCGATTCTCATGGTCGTCTCCGTACCCATGCCGTGGATCGCGGTTGTCATCGCCAATGGCGTTGGAGAACCCGCTGACAAGCGTAAGCCGCGCGTCTACAAGCCTGGAGTTGTACGCGAGCAAAACCGCAAATGGGAGGAGCAGCAACGCCAGCGCGCCCTCAAGGAAGCAGAGATGCGCGCGCTCGGTTCTGCCGCCAGTACCGAAGACACCGACGCACCGACGCAGTCCGGTAACGAGACCACCTCAAATCCCTTCGATGACGCAAATGTCATCGATATGCCGGAAGACGACGATTCGTCGTCAAGCTCCCCTAACTAGCCCCTCCGCCCCGCTTTACGACGAAGGTAGTGCCTACGATGACCTTTTCCCCCTCCACCTTCACCCCACCGACTGATCAGCAGCTTCGTGATTTTGTCGACTGTGCGGAGGAATTTGCCACCGCGCTCAGGCGCCTTGAGTTTTCCAGTGAGTCACTGCGTCGAGTCCTAGGCGCCGAGGGACTGGCCGCGCTGGACCGCGGTGAGCCCGGCGTTGTCGATGTTCTACTTACCGAAACTGAGGGCGTTTCTGCGGACACTGTGACCGCGTTGCGTCTTTTCATCCTGGGCGATTTCGCCGACGCACAGCAGCTATTTGGGGCTGAGCTGACAGCCAAGTTACTGGGCAGCGGCATACTTGCCGGCACCGCCACCAACGCACAGGTGTGTATCGATGTGCGCCCGGTCGAGATTGCGGGAGTCGACCGTATTGTCTTTTCCGACCGCGATGCCTCTATGAGCGATCACGTTCCTGGACCCGATCATGTCTTGGGCGTAGGGCGGGCTTCCCGCTCCCTCCTCGATATTTCGCCGACCTCGGCGGTGGAATCCGTACTCGACCTCGGTGCCGGTTGTGGCGTCCAGAGTCTTGCCCAGCCGGATGCAAAGTCGATTGTCGCGACGGACATTCACCCCCGGGCGCTGTTTTTTGCCCGCGCTACTTTCGCCGCAAATGGCTTCGACCAGGCGCAGGCCGTCGAAGGTTCGTGGTTTGAACCGGTTGCAGGCAAGAAGTTTGACCGCATTGTGGCGAACCCGCCGTTCGTCGTAGGGCTGCCAAGTGTGGAACATGTTTACCGTGACTCAGGATTGAATCTGGACGGTGCCACCGAACTTATGATCCGCGGTCTGGCCGACCATCTCACCGACGGCGGCACGGCGCATCTGCTCGGTGCTTGGGCCCATATCGAAGGCGAAAGTTGGCAACAGCGCATCGCCTCTTGGCTCCCTGCTGAAGGCCTCGAAGTGTGGGTAACACAACGAGATGTCGCCACGCCGGCGGAATACATCGGCACCTGGCTTCGAGACGAGTCCATCGACCCCCGCAGCCCAGAAGGCTGCGAGCGCTCCCGTGCCTGGCTGGAGCACTTCCGCAACAGCGGCGTGACAGGCATCGGGTTCGGCTACATCACAGTCCAACGCATTGCCGGCCCGACTTCCGCCGTGTGCGAAGAAATGCCGCAGCCTTTGGCCGCTCCCTTCGGCGCCGAAGCCCAGGAGTATCTCGGCCGCGCCGAATGGCTTCGCGCACAAACTGCTAACACCATCCTCGAAGCTGCCTTTACTGTGCGACCCGGCGTCGCCTTAGAACGCGTTTCGCTTGCCGACGTCGACAGCGGCCAGGGCTTCACTGAGTTCGATACGCGCATCTCACGCACCGACGGCCCCGCCTGGACACACTCAATCGATGAGTCCGTCGCAACCATCCTGGGTGCACTGCATCCCGAAGCTGCCCTGGGCTCCGTCATCGACATCATGGCAATGTTTGGAGCCTTTGATGAGTCCGAAGTCCCTGCAATCAAGGACGCCCTAGTTCCCATCGTCGTTGACTTGGTTCGCCATGGTCTGATTCTCCCCGCCGAGCTCTTGGAGGATAAACAGTAAATGAAAGCCGTTCTCACCCGAGTTAAATCCGCGTCAGTCACTGTCGACGGCTCCGTTGTTGGCCACGTTGACGGAGGCGATACCGGCGCCATTTTGGCGCTCGTAGGTGTTGGCCGCGAGGACACTGCCGATGCTTGGGAAACGATGGCCCGCAAGATTGCGGAGCTGCGCATTCTGGATGGCGAGCTCAGCGCTGTCGACGCTGGCGCCCCGGTGCTCGTTGTTAGCCAATTCACGTTGATGGGGGCGACAAAGAAGGGACGGCGGCCGTCGTGGGTAGACGCGGCTCCGGGCCCAGAGGCCGGACCCGTCATAGAAAAAATTGTCGAGAACTTGCGCAATCGTGGCTTGACGGTCGAAACGGGACAATTTGGAGCGATGATGGAGGTCGCATCCGTCAATGATGGACCCTTTACAGTTCTCATAGAATGCTAGTCGCGGCAGTTTTTCTTAACATTATATTTGCATGGCAAAATTACCCTATTGACATTCATCAACTTTCACGGGAACATTTCCGTAACTCCGTGCGTTGTAGTTATCGAGTCCACTTAAAAATCCAGGAGGCAGATTCATGAAGAGTGCCGATATTCAAAATGACGAACTGGAAGGTCAGCCACGGGACAAGGGGCGCCGCACTGGCAATAACTCCAATCCGTCCGCCGATTTGGTTCGTGTGTATTTGAACGGCATCGGAAAGACTGCTCTTCTCAGCGCTGAAGAAGAGGTGGAACTTTCTAAGCGCATTGAAGCCGGTGTATACGCCGAGCATTTGCTGCAGACCGGCGCGAAAATGACCCGCGCAAAGAAGCGTGATGTCAAGATTTTGGCAAAGGAAGGTAAGGCTGCACGCGCCCACCTACTCGAAGCCAATCTCCGTCTTGTGGTCTCGCTGGCGAAGCGCTACACCAACCGCGGTATGCCTCTGCTGGATCTAATCCAGGAGGGCAACTTGGGCCTCATCCGCGCCATGGAAAAGTTCGACTACACCAAGGGTTTCAAGTTCTCCACTTACGCAACGTGGTGGATTCGCCAAGCTATTACCCGCGGTATGGCTGATCAGTCGCGCACCATTCGCCTCCCTGTTCATTTGGTTGAGCAGGTCAACAAGATTTCTCGTATCAAGCGTGAGCTCTACCAGCAACTCGGCCGTGAGGCTACGAATGAGGAATTGGCAGAGGAATCCGGCATTCCAGAAGCCAAGATTGAGATGCTGCTGCGTCAGTCCCGCGACCCGGTGAGCTTGGACATGCCGGTGGGCACTGATGAGGAAGCTCCTCTGGGAGACTTCATCGAGGACTCAGAGGCAACTGATGCCGAGGAGGCAGTTGTCGCTTCCCTGCGTCACCACGATGTCCGCAAGGTTCTGTCCACTCTCGAGATTCGAGAGCAGGAAGTTATTAAGCTCCGCTACGGTCTCGACGATGGCCTGCCCCGCACGCTGGATCAGATTGGCCGCCACTTTGGCCTGTCTCGAGAGCGCGTCCGCCAGATTGAGCGGGAAGTTATGTCCAAGCTCCGCGAGGGTGACCGTGCTGACAAGCTGCGTGAGTACGCAAACTAACGCCACATGGCGGTGACATCGATAGGGTTCCTAATTTCAGCCCTGAGATAGAGCTGGACTTCAATGCCGACCCCGTGCCGGAGTTTCATCCACACTGGCGGTCGGCGTTTTCGTCTGCACGTCGAACTTTCGACATCGCGTACGCTCCCTTCCGTCTCAGCAGCGCCCACCGAACCAAGCTTTTCGCTGCCTAATCAGCACCAAAGCCACTAGATTTGCGAGCCCTAACATCTTTCTTGCGCAAGTGTGGTTATCCTAATACTTGAGTGAAAACTTTTAAGACTGTGTTATCGGAGGAAAACCGTGAGGGATTTGGTTGACACCACGGAAATGTACTTACGTACGATTTTCGAACTCGAAGAAGAGGGCATCATTCCTTTGCGTGCTCGCATTGCCGAACGCCTTGAGCAGTCGGGGCCGACCGTTAGCCAAACCGTTGCGCGCATGGAGCGCGATGGCCTTCTCGTAGTTGCCCCAGATCGCAGCTTGCAGCTTTCCGACGAGGGCCGCAGGCTGGCCACGGCTGTCATGCGTAAGCACCGCCTAGCTGAGCGCCTACTTACGGATGTCATTGGCCTCGAATGGGACAAGGTTCACGACGAAGCCTGCCGCTGGGAGCACGTAATGAGTGACGAGGTCGAGCGCAAACTTCTCGACGTGCTTGACTCTTACACACGCTCCCCATTCGGCAATCCGATTCCCGGTTTGGGAGACCTCGGTGGGACTCAGTCACCAGAGTCGTTAGAGAACGTTCGCCGACTGTCCGATCTAAACCCCGGCGAGTACACCGTTGAGATCGTCCAGATTAACGAAATCCTGCAGGTCGAGCAGAGCTACATGAAGCGTCTCCACAAGGCTGGAATTATGCCGGGTACTGAGGCACTTGCCGAGGTTGCCGCCGGCCGCGTGACTCTCGCCCGTGGTGATCATTCTCTTGACATTCCGGATACTCTGTCTCACGCAATCATGGTGATTATCAAATGAAACTCCTCGTCACTGGTGGTGCCGGCTACGTCGGTAGCGTGTGCTCGGCAGTATTGATTTCTCTTGGCCACGACGTCACCATTCTGGACAACTTCTCTGTTGGCAACCGTGATGCGGTGCCAGAGGGCGCGACCCTAGTCGAAGGCGATGTGGCGGACAAGGCCTACGAGGTTCTGTCCTCCGACAGCTTCGACGGCGTCGTTCATTTCGCTGCGAAATCGCTTGTTGGCGAGTCTGTTGAGGTTCCTTCCGACTACTGGCACAACAATGTGGGCCAAACCCTGAAGCTACTCGACGCAATGCGTGATACCGGTACGAATAACCTGGTGTTCTCTTCGACAGCTGCAACCTACGGTGAGCCAGAGAAGACACCAATTACCGAAGACATGCCAACCGCACCGACCAACCCTTACGGTGCCACCAAGCTGGCCATGGACTACGCCATCTCGTCTTACGCCAAGGCATACAACATCGGCGCTACCAGCTTGCGTTACTTCAATGTGGCGGGTGCCTGGGGCGGTTTTGGCGAAAACCGTGAGGTGGAAACTCACCTCATCCCCCTGGTACTGCAGGTTGCGCTCGGTCACCGCGACAAGATTATGGTCTTTGGCAATGACTGGCCGACTCCGGACGGCACCGCGGTTCGTGACTACATCCACATCAAAGACCTCGCCGATGCGCACGTCTTGGCACTGGAGTCCAACACGCCGGGAACCCACCGTATCTTCAACCTCGGTTCTGGCGACGGCTTTTCGGTTCGCCAGGTTATTGAGACCTGCCGTAAGGTCACCGGTCACCCGATTCCTGCTGAGGATGCACCGCGTAGAGCCGGTGATCCGGCAACCCTTATTGCCTCTTCTCAGCGCGCCATGGACGAGCTCGGATGGAAGCCCAATCATACGGAGCTGGAAACCATCGTCGCCGATGCATGGGAGTACACCAAGAACCTCGGCGACCGAGCCCACTCGGCGCACCGCTAGGTACTGCAGCACAGCTTGCAGGGTCGCTAATCAATACGCGGCATTTTCACCTTGTATACCCTGCGCAGCACCTCTTGTGCCGCACCAAGAATTGTGCCAACGCACCTCGGCACAATTTGATTGGCGACCGCAATTTCCAGCAACTGAGTCAGTGAATGATTCGGTTGCTCCCCCGCTGCCTCATCGAGAGCTGTTTGCGCATAGTTCTCCAGCCCAGCCGCGAACTTTGCGATGGCAAAACACGCTAAAGCGTTAGCACGCAGGCTGCCGCGGTGGACGATTGCGGCCTCGCGCCAGATTTCTCCCATTGATTGCGCCAACTGCGTAGTAATGAAAATCATGGACATATCGCGCAAGGTGACGTTGGTCAGTGCTGCAGCAATGGCATATCCCGCGGTTTCATCGCGAACCGCCTCATGTGCATCCATCACACCATCGGCCACGTTTTCCACGGCGGCTTTTAGCATGTCGAAATGCTCGATGAGCGCGGGATTGTCCGAACCAATTTTGAGCTTCCTAGGCTGCTCAACGGCTGTCGCTCGTTCCCGGAGGCGTTCAATCAGAGCCCTGTCTTTACTGTCGCGGAATTGGCCACCTCGAAAATAGCTGCGGTACTCCTCATAGTTTTTGAAAATCTGCTCTCCCTGCCGAGAGATTAGATTTGCATTGTCGGTCATCAGACTGTCACCGACAATGCCGACGATCTCTCCCTGCTCGTCCGTGACAACTTCCCCCGCAGCAATAGTGGCAACGCCCGCCAAACGCACCTCATGCAGGCCGCCTTCTCGCAGCCAGCCTGTAATAGGTGTGGAGTCCTTTTCAATCCCCCAGGATTCGTCGATGATAAACACATCTGCGTGAGTGCATCCTTCATCGAGCAGGAAGTCCGCGGCTGCCCGCACCAAGTCAGGATTGTTCTCCATCGAGGCCACATCCTTAATCAGCATCGGGCCAGCATGCGCTGTCGGATCAAACTCGACCTTGCCATCGATGAGATCTTCGACCTGCTGACGATACAACGCCGCAATCACTACCTGCCCCCGCGGATAGAATCCAACGATTCCCGGCAGGTTCGTCAGAAAAACACTCGGCTCAATTTCAGGCTTTTGTCCTGCACCGAAGTTCTGTTTGTTTCCCATTAATTCCTTACCCCTTTTCCCCCATTGGAATAGCTCGACAGCGGACAATCCTCTCGCCATCTGGTGGCTCTCATTGTTATCGAATCCGCAACAGCCTTGCTTGTGCGCGACCGGAAAAATCGGCCCATCTGTGGACTACTTTCTACTTGTGGATAACTGGAATAGTTTCTGCGGTATCGTGGTTGTTTACTTCAAATGACGAAAAATGTGATGCAGGAGGTAGTCGTACGTGAGTGATCCGACCGACAAGCCTCAGGGCAATATGTACGAGGTAGTTTTTCCGGTTCCTGACGTAACGGGAAGCGAGGGCCATCTGACCCTGGTCATTGCACTTAGCGGTTATGCGGATGCCGGTAATGCCGTCTCGGAATCAGCTAGTTTCCTCTTGGATGCTCTCGAGCACCGTCCATTGGTGAACTTTTCTATCGACGAGCTGATTGATTATCGTTCTCGCCGTCCCTCTGTGACGATGAACCACGACCAGATTGTGGATGTATCCGATTTGAACCTGTCACTCAATGTGGTTCGCGACAACGTCGGTAAGCCGTTCTTGCTGCTTTCTGGCCCTGAGCCAGACATGCGGTGGGAGGCTTTCTCGACTGCCGTGGCAGATTTGGCGGAGCGCTACGATGTCGGTCGGACTGTGTCGCTGTACTCGGCGCCGATGACGGTTCCGCACACCCGACCGCTGGGCATCATCGCCCACGGCACAGATAAGCGGAAACTCGGTGATATGCATACCTGGGGAAACCGCGTCACAGTTCCGGGGGCTGCGAGCCTGAACATTGAGTACGAGCTCGCAAGCCGCGGTTGTGATGCCTTTGGTTTCACCGCACAGGTGCCACACTATGTCGCGGCCACTGAGTATCCGCTGGCGTCACTGCGGCTGTTGCAGGAGGTAGCAAAACTAGCCAAGCTCGAGCTCCCGCTTGAGGCGTTGGAGAAGGAATCCGCGCGGGTGGCGGAGCTGCTCAATACGCAGACGAATGATTCCGGCGAGGTCTCTCAGCTGGTCAATCTTCTCGAGGAACAGTACGACCAGGAAGTTCAACGTCGTCAAGA
Source organism: Corynebacterium sp. MSK035 (assembly GCF_030232615.1). Lineage (NCBI taxonomy): Bacteria > Bacillati > Actinomycetota > Actinomycetes > Mycobacteriales > Corynebacteriaceae > Corynebacterium > Corynebacterium sp. MSK035. The sequence continues at coordinate 102,830 of NZ_JASPJP010000003.1, read as the reverse complement.
GCTGGAGACTTCTCCTCTACTTGGACCTAACGGCGAGATGCCTTCGGCCGACGAGATTGGCGCTGAGTTCGAAAGGTTCCTCGCTTCTCAACCGCTGCACCCAGTAGAGGATTCTTCCTCGCTTGACGACGAGGCGGAGACCCCGGCCAACTCGGATTCCTCGGCAACTACATCAGAGGACACTGACGCACACTCGGAAGAACCCGAGTCGGCCTCGGCGGATGATAGGTCTGCGGAGTTTTCTGCAGACGGCACTGCCGAACAGCCTGAGTCAGAACAGCCTCGGGAAGAGCAGGCGGAAAGCGAAGAATCCGGTGAACCGGAACAACCTCGCCGTCGGCGCGGCTGGAAGCCCTGGTTCCGCTTCTAATCCGGGGTTACCGCTAGGGTGGGAAGCGTGTCACTATCTGAAATGCTTCCCGACCTAGCTGAGGTTCCAGAGTCCCTTTTCGACGATGCGATTATGGACTCGTTCATTGCCTGGACCAGGGATCAGGGCATCACGCTCTACCCGGCCCAGGAGGAGGCCGCTATTGGTCTCGCTGGTGGCGACCACGTCATTCTTGCCACTCCGACAGGTTCGGGCAAGTCCATGGTGGCTATTGCTGCCCACTTCTGCGCCCTCGCTCGTGGCCAGCGCAGCTTTTACACAGCGCCTATTAAGGCCTTGGTCAGCGAGAAATTCTTTGCCCTCTGCGAGGTCTTTGGCGCTGAGAACGTCGGTATGATGACCGGCGATGCCACCGTCAACGGTGGTGCACCCATCATCTGCGCAACTGCGGAAATTGTCGCCAATATCGCCCTGCGCGACGGGGCCGACGCCGATATTGACCAGGTGGTAATGGATGAATTCCACTTCTATGCGGATCCCGATCGCGGGTGGGCATGGCAAGTGCCCTTGCTCGAGCTTTCCCGTTGCCAATTCCTGTTGATGTCCGCCACTCTCGGCGATACTCAAAAGTTTGAGACGGATTTGAAGGAACGCACGGGACTCGACGTCAACCTCGTTACAGGTACGACGCGCCCGGTACCGCTGGATTTCCACTATGTCTACACACCAGTTCATGACACGCTGGCGGAGTTGCTGGAATCCGGCAAAGCCCCAATCTACATCGTCTTTTTCTCCCAGCGCCAAGCAGCTGAACAGGCTCAGGCACTGACCGGTCTGAAGCTGCTGACGAAGGAGGAGAAGGAGCGGATTCGCGAAGAGATTGGCGATTTCCGGTTTACCACGGCCTTTGGTCGAGTTCTTTCCAAGTTGGTGCGCCAGGGCATTGGCGTCCACCATGCGGGAATGCTGCCGAAGTACCGTCGTTTGGTTGAGCGTCTCTCTCAGACTGGTCTGCTGAAGGTCATCTGTGGCACGGATACCCTCGGCGTCGGCATCAACGTGCCTATTCGCACGGTGCTGATTACCGGTTTGGCCAAGTTCGATGGCCGTCGTAGCCGTATTCTCAAGTCACGCGAGTTCCACCAGATCGCTGGACGCGCCGGCCGTGCTGGCTACGACACCGAGGGCACCGTAGTTGTCGAAGCACCTGAACACGAAATCGAAAACGCCAAGCTGCGGCGCCGTGCCGGCCAGGATGAGGCCAAACTGAAGAAGTTGCGGCTGAAGTCCGTTCCCAAGGGCGAAGTGACATGGTCGGAGAAGACCTTCGACAAAATCGTTTCTCAGCCACCGGAACCGCTGACCAGCCGCTTTGCAGTTACCAACGGTATGTTGCTCAACGTCATTGCACGTGGTGGCGATACCTACGAACACATGCGTCATCTGCTGCGCACCAATCACGACACCCGCCACCAGCAAAATGAGGCTATTCTGACCGCAATTGAGCTCTACCGCGGTTTGGTCACCGCGGGAATCGTCGTCACGCATGGCGAGGGCGATGACTGCCGCCCCGAGCTGACAATGGAGCTGCAGCGTGACTTCGCGCTCAATCAGCCGCTGTCGCCTTTCGCCATCGCCGCGCTCGAACTGTTGGATAAGGACAGCCCGAACTACGCACTCGATGTCATCAGTGTGTTTGAGTCAATTCTGGAAGACCCTCGCCCACTGCTCATCGCGCAGCAGAAAAAGGCACGCGGTGAAGAAATCGCCGCGCTCAAGGCCGAGGGTGTTGATTACACCGAACGTATGAACATCGTCGAAGACATCACATGGCCGATGCCGCTTGCCGACGAGCTGGAGGGCGCATTCGACACCTATGCTCAAGGTCACCCGTGGGTGCGTGAGTTTTCGCTGTCGCCCAAGTCTGTGGTGCGCGAGATGGTGGAAAAGGCCATGACTTTCTCGGACGTGGTATCTGAGTATGGAATTGCCCGCTCTGAAGGTATTTTCCTGCGCTACCTCACCGATGCCTGGCGCACTTTGCGACACACTCTCCCTCCGGAAGCCGCTAACGAGGAACTCCGGGACATTGTGGAATGGCTCGGCGAGCTCGTTGTGCAGGTGGATAACTCCCTGGTGGATGAATGGGCGCAGATGGCCGATCCGGACAAGCCATTGGACGAGGAAACTCTCAAGGAAGCGGCTTTTGGCACCGACGAGTCGCGGCCCCTTACAGGCAACGAACGTGCATTTACCCGTATGGTGCGCAATCTCATGTTTCGCCACGTGCAGCTCTTTGCCTTTGAAAAGGAGGAGGAGCTGGCCGACCTGGACAACTACCTCGACGATGCGCCAGATTGGCCTGCCGCGATGGATGACTACTTCGATGAATACGATGACCTAGGGATCGATGCAAAGGCTCGCGGCGGCGATATGATTTCGATTGACCGCAAGGCTGGTGAGGGCCTATGGCATGTGATCCAGATACTCGATGACCCTGAGGGCGACCACGGCTGGCGCTTTGAAGCGGGCGTTGACTTGACTGCATCTGATGAATACGGCGAGGTCAGGTTGGCATCCCTGCGAATTATTCAGGGATAAACGCGAAAAACCGGGCTGGAACTACCAGCCCGGTTTTGCTTATTTCATACGCTACTGCGGCATGCGCCAAGAGAGCTTTAGGCAACAGCGTCTATGTAGGCCTGCCGTACCAGTTCAGCAATTCGATTGAACTCGCCGCCGCGTACCGATGATGCGCGGTGAACCAGCCCAATGGTGCGTCCCGGCCGTGCCGGACCTTCGAATCGCGCAACAGCCAGGCCGGGACGGTCGGCCTCAATCTTGACAGCCGATTCCGGTACAAGCGACTGCCCCAACCCACCGGCAACACACTGCACGACGGTCGATAGAGAAGCCGCCCGTGTTTCCAAGCTGGAGGTCTCGCCGTGAACAGCATCGACCTTGCGACAAATATCCAACACCTGGTCACGCAGGCAATGACCGTCGTCAAGCAGAAGCAAGTCCAAGTCCCTGATCGCCTCAAGCTTTACGTCATCCTTACCGGCCAGCGGATGATCCCCTGGCACAACGATGTAGAACTCCTCGTCGTAGAGGTAAATCTCTTCAAAGGAAGGCACATCAGACGGCAGTGCCATGATCGCTGCATCAATGGTGCCGGAGCGAAGTGATTCGATGAGACGCTCGGTCGGCTCTTCGACAATCCTAGGCTTTAGATCTGGCAGCTCGTCACGAACCAACTGGAGGAAGTTGGGCAGCACGTATGGAGCAACCGTAGGGATAACACCAATGGATAGTGGTCCGGACAAATCATCTGTACGGCCAGAGGCGCGAGCAACAATCTCGTCAACAATTTCAGATGCTTGGCGGGCATATGGAATCAGACCGCGACCGAGTGGCGTCACCAGCACTCGGCGAGTCGAACGCTCTACAAGCTGCACCCCCAGTCCCTGCTCAAGGGTGGAAAGCGCTTGTGACAGGCTGGGCTGTGAAATGCCGAGGCGGGCAGCGGCTTGACCGAAGTGACCGGTATCGGCAATCGCGACAAAGGCACGTAACTGAGGCAAAGTGGGCCGATAATCTCTATTACGCATACCTATAAGCCTACACGAGCTTATTAACTTTTTCCTCTTGACGGTTCGGGGATCCATAGGCATAATGGTGTGTGACCCCAAAAGGAATACATTCAGGAGGATTCCATGGCAATTTTGACTGTTGGCGACAAGTTCCCCGAGTTTTCTCTGACCGCTCTGAAGGGCGGCAACCTGCGTGATGCAAACGCTTCTTCTCCGGATGACTACTTCGAGCAGGTAACCAATGAGTCCTACGAGGGTAAGTGGAAGGTCGTCTTCTTCTACCCGAAGGACTTCACCTTTGTCTGCCCGACTGAGATTGCTGCATTCGGCAAGCTGAATGAGGAATTCGAGGACCGTGACACCGTTATTCTCGGTGGCTCTGGCGACAACGAGTTCTCCCACTTCAACTGGCGTGCAACCCACGAGGAACTGCTGGACATCCCGTTCCCGATGTTCTCCGACATCCGCCATGACCTGATGCGTGCACTCGGCGTCGAGAACGCTGACGGTGTTGCAGACCGCGCAACCTTCATCATTGACCCGGACGGCATCATTCAGTTCGTCTCCGTTACCCCGGACGCTGTCGGTCGTAACGTTGACGAGGTTCTGCGTGTTCTCGACGCTCTTCAGTCTGAAGAGGTCTGCGCATGTAACTGGCAGAAGAATGACCCGACCAAGAACATCGACAAGATGGACGTTCTGAAGCAGGAGCTGAAGTAACTCATATGAGCATCGATAACCTTCGTTCCGGTCTACCGGAGTACGCCAAGGACATGAAGCTGAACCTTGGCACTCTCACCCGTTCTACGGAACTCTCCGAGCAGCAGCTGTGGGGTACCCTGCTTGCATCCGCTGCTGCCACCCGCAACGAGACCGTTTTCTCCGAGATCGCCGAGGAAGCCAAGGAGCACCTGTCTGACGAGGCTTTCGACTCTGCACTTGGTGCGGCCACCGTTATGGGCATGAACAACGTTGCTTACCGCACTCGCCACATGCTCGGTGATGACTACGCACAGGTCAAGTTCGGCCTGCGCATGAACATCATCTCCAATCCGGGTGTCGAGAAGGAAGACTTCGAGCTGTGGTCTCTGGCAGTTTCTGCCATCAACGGCTGTGAAGCTTGCGTGACTTCTCACGCAAAGGTCGTCCGCGATGCTGGTCTGACCAAGGAGCAGGTCTGGGAAGCTGTGAAGATTGCAGGCACCGTCTCTGGTGTTGCACAGGCTGTCTTCGCTGAGGCTACCCGCTAAATATTCGGAGCATAGGTTCGGCTTTTGATAGCCGAACGCTCCCCCGCAGGATTACCTGCTGACGAAATAGCGCCCGAGGAACCAATTTGTACCGGTTCCTTGGGCGCTTTTTCTTGTTCGTTTTTGGCTACTGCTGTGGCGGGTAATAACCCGGATTCTCCTGGGCTTCATTGATAACCCGCCGGCCACCGATGAGCTGACGGTAGATATGTACTTGCACTAGGAGAGCAAGCGGGACTGTGTACAACATACCGATATAGAAGAGCATTGCACCTGCGGAAGAAACAATCGACGTCAGAATGAATGCAACGAGCATCGTCCAATACTGAGGCTTCACCAAGCGCCATGCGACGACCGGAGCCTCAAGTGCTGTTGCTCGACCATCAAAAACAAGAAGCGGCATAGTCGCTGTGATTGGCATGATGAAGATGGACAGCACAAGTACCAACAGGTAGCCGATGGGAATCATCGCAGCTGCAGCTTCACTGCCGTTGGCAGACAGGGATACTCCAGCGATGAAGAGCGCCATCCCCGGAAGCATGGCGAGCAGCCCCACCAGGAACGTGACAATGTAGGCACCGATAAGAGATCCCCACCGGTTTACACGGAAGAAAGTACCGTAGCTCGGCACTCGCCCGTCGACAGCTTCGAATGCACCGCGCAGCATAAATGCCTGCATCGCGAACATGCCCACGGCAATTAGGAGTGCCATCGCGCCGAGAGTCGCGAACATTGACCCTAGATCCTCAAACGGAACATCGCCTGGATAGTTCGGCTCGAAGTCCGGATCGAAATCACCAGATGCAAAGAGAATTGCCGCTGCGCCAACAATCAGGGCTACTAGTACGGCGAAGAACGTCAGCATGATGCCAAGCCAGGAAGCAAAATTGCTGTTTAGACTACGAAACGCCGCGGAAAAGGCACTTCCAATGTCGACCTTCGTCGGCCCCTGTGCCACAGGCTTCACCGGTGGCTCATCGCCACCTGGCATGTTGACTCCGGGAGCAAGTGCACCGGCTGCAGGATTCCCGCCTGCCGGTTGCTGCCAATAGCTCGAGCCTGCACCATAGGGTTGCCCGCCGTAACTATCGCGCGACTCGCCAGTTCCATAAGAAGGAATTTCGCCATAAGCCTGTTCACGGCCGTAAGCCTGATTCCACTGGGGCGAATCCTCTGGTCCACGCGGGCCATGTTGTGCGTCCGAATCGAACCCGTAAGGGTTGTAGTCCTGCGAACCATTGTTGGGAAAACCGTGACTCTGGGAGTCATAGTTATTGGACTCATTGTCCCGGCTGCCGTCACCGTAAGGATCGTTGTTGCTATATGGATCGTTTGGGGTATTCATGAAGCAAATTGCTCCTGCCAAATTGACGGATACATAAAAATAGTGCGCACAACGGACTATACGTGAGACAAGGCCTTGACGAGTTTTTAAAGGCCGAAGTATAAGTCACATTGTGCGCATGGACGTATTTAATTGGACGTTCTTAGACGAGCTCCACCGCGGCGGCTCCCTCGAACTCGTTCAGCGAATCACCGGCACCCAACGCGCTACCACGCACGATGATGTCATACTTGCCCGGCGCGACTCCTCCGGTCTCCCAAGTGACCTTGGCGGTGGTGTAATTACCGTCCTTGGCAAATTCAATGACAGTTGCCTGGTCCCAGTCGTCAGAAACGATCTCACCGCGGTCATTCTTGATGAGTAGGTAGCCGTCTTCCAGTCGCAAGTCGTTATTCGGATTTGCCGCGACGAATTGGGCAACGGCCTGCTGCCCTACCGTGACGCTTGCAGTCGATTCGAGCACGTCACCAAAATTCTTGCCCATTGGTACGGAATCGATAGTCTTTCCTCCTGCTGGCGACGGCGGGATGATGCCAGTGAGGTCACCTGCAGCACTGCCCGGGTCGACAGCCATGCCGTCGGCAAGCGCGTGGGCGAGATCGTGATAGATGGAGATCATCGCACTGAGCGTGTACTTGCCGAAAGCCGTTGCGCCGCCCTCGTAGTCCTGCTGATCGTATTCCTCTGGGGTAACGACGTAGTGTCCATAGCTGTTGGTGTAGCCCTGGCAGATGACAGTGTCGATTGGAACGCCGAGGATTTCAGCGACGTGCTGACGCATGCGGTAACCCGACATCGTGGTTGGTTCAAGGCCGTTGGTAATCAAGGTGAAGCCACCGATGCGGGTGATGGAGAACATGTGGGTCTGCTGGAGAAGACCATCGATGTAGCCCACTGGCAGCAGGCATTCTTTCTCGCCCTGAATCTCCCCGATATTCTTCGGGAGTACGACGTTATTGAGCTGACGTACCCACGGTGTGCCTCCACGCTGGCCCTCGTTGAAACCTAGAGCCGGTTCGCCGCCGCCGTCCTCCTGGCTACTGGCTGCGAAGGCCGCACCGAGGATTGCAGGTCCAGTGCGGTGTGGCTGGCCGTCGGGCGTGAATTGGCCGTTGATGTCGACATCGCCGAGGTTGACCCACTTGTGGACGGTGGAGATTCCGCCTCCTGGCAGTGCAATGGTCTGGCCTTGGGTAGCGTCAATCTGACGCTGACCGAGAATGCGGGCGGACTCTGCTTCGTCTCCGTTGCCTGGGCCCGAATTTGGCACGAGCCCCATGTTCGGGCTGATGTCACCCGGGCACGACATGGTGAATGCGGCAACAAAGGGGGCATCGGCCGGCTCACGGTGGGTAACTCCGCGGTCGACCTCAACCTTCCATGCCGCATAGCCTTTGTTGTCGCCGTCGATGATGGTGTGCTCGGGGCCGAAGGTGGTCGGATGAATTCCGTACCAGTTAATGAATCCGACTTCGCGACCACCGCGACTCACGTGCAGTGTATGGCTTTCCGGGTTGACTCCGTCGGGGAAAAGCCGCTGTTCTTCCTCGGGGTTACGCCTGAATGCCTCCAGGGAGCGGTTAACACCCGCATCCTTGGCAATCCCCTTGGTCAGGTGGATAGTCGACGGCTGGTAATCAGCGTGTGCACGTTCAATAGCCTTGACCACACCGACGACTACAGCTTCGAAAGTGACGGGACGGAATCCGAGAGTAGTCAGGTCGACCATAAGATGGCCCGATGTACCACCCGGCGCGACATGCGTATGAGATGCGCAGATAAGCACGTTGCCCTCGTGGTAGAGGTCTCCGAAGAGAGCTCGCAGTCGCCGCAGAACTTCCATCTGGATGGACTGGAACATGAGCCCCATATCTGCGGTGACGTGGACGACACGGTTGTCGTTGTCATCACCGAAGATGAATGCACGCGCCATCTGGCGAAGACGCAGACCCGAGGTGGTCTGGTCCATGACCGCATACCCGTTCATGCCAGCGCCGAGTGGCTCGCCTGTCATGTCAGCCATTCCTCGACCGACATTCAAATTGGTGGTCGAATTCCCCGCGGCGGCAGAAGCCCCGTTTGCAGGAGCGGCGTTTGCCTTTGATGCACCATTTACGGCAGGCATCATACTCGCAGCTGACACGGCAGTTGCTCCGACGAGGAAGCCTCGCCTGCCCACTTGGTACGGGGCGCGTGCGGTTGGTTCTGCCGAATTCGACGATGATGCCATCTGGGGATCGAGCATGTCACATCCTCTTCATATTTCTTTTTGAATATCAATACATGGGAGATTAATCATCCAATCCCCTACGCGGGGCCTAATAAGCCAAAGTTCCCAAAATTCCCCCCCCCCCCCCCGCGACAGCAGTAACCGATACGACATTCGCAAGGCGGTATCACTACCATGGACACAGTAGAATTTCGCAAGCTTTAGCGCGCTCCCCCGCAGACACGACTTCAGAAAGGGCACCATGGCTCAGGCTGTCGGTTTTAACCGCGAAAAGTACATCGAAATGCAATCCGCTCATATTAAGAAGCGGCGCGCAGACATCGCAGGTGAAGGCGGCAAGCTCTACCTCGAGATGGGCGGCAAGCTATTTGATGACATGCATGCCTCGCGTGTTCTCCCCGGCTTCACACCTGACAATAAAATCGCTATGCTCGATCGTCTCAAGGACGATCTGGAAATCATGGTGTGCATCAATGCCAAGGATCTGGAGCGCCACAAGGTCCGCGCTGACCTCGACATCACTTACGAAGACGATGTGCTGCGCCTCGTCGATGTCTTTCGGGAACGCGGATTTCTAGTCGGCAGCGTCGTCGTCACGCAGCTTTCCGACGACAACACCCTGGCAAAGAACTTCATTGAGCGCCTGCAGCGACTCGGATTGAGCGTCATCCGCCATCGCAATATCGAGGGCTACCCAACAAACACCGAGAAAATCGTCAGTGAAGCCGGCTTCGGACTGAATGAATGGGCGCAAACGACGCGGGACTTGGTCGTTGTCACAGCGCCGGGCCCGGGCTCCGGAAAGCTGGCGACCTGTCTATCGCAGATTTACCACGATCACAAACACGGAATTCGTTCCGGTTACGCAAAGTTTGAGACCTTCCCTATCTGGAACCTGGCACTCGAACACCCGGTAAATCTGGCCTACGAGGCGGCAACGGCTGATCTCGATGACATCAATCTCATCGACCCTTTTCATTTGGCCGCCTATGACACCAAGGTCACCAGCTATAACCGTGATGTCGAGGTCTTCCCACTGCTGCGCACTCTGTTGGAGAAGCTCGCGGGCGAGTCGCCGTACAAGTCACCGACCGACATGGGCGTCAATATGGCCGGTTACTGTATCGACGATGACGAAGTGTGCCGAGAGGCATCCAACCAGGAAATCGTTCGCCGTTACTACAAGGCTCTTGTCGACGAACACAAGAACAGCGCAGACGACGAAGTCTCACAGCGCATTGCCATGATTATGAGCAAGGCCAACGTGTCGACAGCCGCCCGCCGAGTCGTCGCACCAGCACTTGAAGTTGAGAAATCTACCGGGGCACCGGGTAGCGCAATCGAATTGCACGACGGCACAATCATCACGGGCAAGACTTCTGAACTACTCGGATGCTCAGCAGCAATGCTCCTCAACGCTCTCAAGAAGCTCGCCAATATCGACCCGGACTTGCACTTGCTCTCCCCAGCTGCCATTGAGCCAATTCAAACGCTTAAGACGCATCACCTGGGCAGCCGCAACCCCCGCTTACATACCGACGAGGTTCTTATCGCCCTTTCCGTGTCGGCGGCCACCAGCGACGATGCCCGCGCAGCCCTCGCCGAGCTGAAGAACCTTCGAAACTGCGATGTCCACACCACCACCATTCTGGGCAGCGTGGACGAAACAATTTTCCGCAACCTCGGTGTGCTAGTGACTTCGGAGCCTAAGTACCAGAAGAAGGCTCTCTATCAGAAGCACTAAGCCATACCAGCAGCTCACGCCGAAAATAGGATAACTGAGAGAGCAGACTAGAATAGTCCCCGTGAGCATCAGCAAGATTCTTCTGTACTACCAGTTCGCCCCACTGTCCGATCCGCGTGCCATCATGCTATGGCAGCGCGATCTTTGCGAGTCGTTAGGGCTCAAGGGCCGCATTCTGGTGTCCGAGCACGGCATCAATGGCACCGTCGGCGGTGATCTCGATGCCTGCAAGAAGTACATCAAGAAAACCAAGCAGTACCCCGCTTTTCACTCCATGCAGTTCAAGTGGAGCGAAGGCGGCGCTGATGACTTTCCAAAACTCTCCGTCAGGGTTCGCGACGAAATCGTCGCTTTCGGTGCTCCGGGTGAGCTGAAAGTCGATGTCGATGGTGTCATTGGCGGCGGCACACATTTGAAGCCGGAAGAGGTCAATAAACTGGTCGAGGAACGCGGCGACGATGTCATCTTCTTCGATGGCCGCAACGCAATGGAAGCCGAGATTGGCAAGTTTAAAAACGCTGTCGTCCCGGACGTAAAGACCACGCACGACTTCATCGACGAACTGGAATCCGGTAAGTACGACTGGATGAAGGACAAGCCGGTTATCTCCTACTGCACCGGCGGCATCCGCTGCGAGATCCTCTCCGCACTTATGAAGAACCGCGGTTTCGAAGAGGTCTACCAAATCGACGGCGGTATTGTGCGCTACGGCGAAAAGTTTGGCAATAAGGGGCTGTGGGAAGGCTCCCTATATGTCTTCGACAAGCGCATGCATATGGAGTTTGGCGATGGCATCGAAGACGAGGACTACGTACAGCTCGGGCACTGCGTCCACTGCGGCAAGCCCACAAACACCTTCCAGAACTGCATCAACGAAGATACCTGCCGTCGTCAGGTGCTTATTTGCGATGATTGCTGGGAGCACACCGAGACACAGCACTGTGGGCGCGAGGACTGCAAGGAAGTTGCCGAAGAGCTAGCAGCCGCAAAGTAGGACGCTCCCTGCTGCCATCGGACTATCTCGAGCACCTCTTAATCAGCACAGATGTGGGTTGTCTCCCCAGACGCGGCTAATCTAGTAGGCAACCATGAGTACTCCTAGCCGTTCTGATAAACCAGCTCCACGTGCCCAGTCGGGAAACCACCACTCCGGCCACCGCAATTCCGCCAGGCCACAGCGCTCTGGCAAACCTGCTAAGGACACGCGTAAAAAGGAGCTCTACCAGCTCGCTGATCAATTGCCGATTCGGGAGGCTCAGTCCTTCCGACGCCGGCTAAAGCGAGCATCCGCGCCGAAGGCGCTGTCTGCAATCTCTGCAGACCTCGACTTTGCGCTGGAGCGGTTAGAAGATCGTCGTAAAGCGATTCCTCGCATCACCTACCCTGCCCAGTTGCCGGTGTCCGCGCGCCGCGACGACATTGCAGAGGCAATTGAAAACAACCAGGTCGTCATTATTGCTGGTGAGACTGGCTCTGGTAAGACTACGCAGATCCCGAAGATATGCCTCGAACTGGGACGCGGCGTGCGGGGCAAGATTGGTCACACTCAGCCACGTCGTATTGCGGCGCGTTCCGTCGCGGAGCGCATCGCTCATGAGCTGGGCGAAAAGATTGGACAGCACGTCGGCTATGCAGTGCGTTTTGATGATCGCGTGAGCAAGGATACCTGCATCAAACTGATGACCGACGGTATCCTGCTGGCCGAAATTGGCCGCGACCGACTGCTACGCGAGTACGACACCATCATCATCGATGAGGCGCACGAGCGCAGCCTCAACATCGACTTCCTGCTGGGATATTTAAAGCATATTCTGCCGCAGCGTCCAGATCTGAAAATCATTATCACTTCCGCGACGATTGATCCGGAACGGTTCGCTCGTCATTTCGCGCCTGACGACGAGCACCCTGCGCCCATCATCGAGGTGTCGGGGCGCACCTACCCGGTGGAAATCCGCTATCGCCCGCTGGTGCGGACCGTTGTTGCGAAGAATGGGCAGGAAAAGGAAGTCGCCATCGAGCAGATCGATGGTGTAATCGCTGCGTGTGAAGAGCTGATGCGGCTTGGCGACGGCGATATCCTGGTGTTCTTTTCGGGTGAGCGAGAGATCCGAGAAGCTGCCGAAGCCATCGAGGGCAAACACTGGAAAGGTGTAGAAGCCGTTCCACTATTCGGTCGGCTATCTAATGCAGAGCAGCATCGGATCTTCACTCCGCATTCCGGGCGTCGCATTGTGCTGGCGACCAACATTGCGGAAACGTCGCTGACGGTCCCTGGTATCGAGTATGTCGTCGATACTGGTACCGCACGCATTTCCCGCTACTCCACCCGCACGAAGGTGCAGCGCCTGCCAGTTGAGGACATCAGCCAGGCATCCGCGAATCAGCGCTCTGGACGCTGTGGCCGTGTAGCTGATGGTGTGGCGATTCGTCTCTACAGCGAAGAGGATTTTCTCTCGCGCCCCGAGTTTACGGATCCGGAGATTCTGCGCACCAATCTCGCTTCGGTTGTACTGCAAATGATTTCACTGCGGCTTGGCGCGATTGAGGACTTCCCCTTTGTCCAGCCACCAGAGCACAAAGCAATCCGCGATGGCATTAACCTGCTCACAGAGCTTCAGGCTATTACCACCACGTCGGGGTCTGATGCCCCCGAGCTGACGGACATCGGCCGACAAATTGCCCGTATCCCAGTCGACCCGCGTCTTGCCCGCATGCTGGTCGAAGGGTACGAGAACACCACTCTTGGGGCGGTAACCGTCATTGTCGCCGCTTTGTCTCTGCAGGATGTTCGCGAACGTCCACTGGAGTTCCAAGCTCAGGCAGATCAGCTACATGCCCGTTTTAAGGACACCACCAGCGACTTCAACTCCCTACTGAAGCTCTGGGAGTACCTGGAGGAAAAGCGTCGCGAGCTTAGCGGTAACCAATTCCGCAAGATGTGCAAGCGCGAGTACCTCCACTATCTGCGCGTTCGCGAGTGGCAGGACTTGGTGCGTCAGCTCCACCAGGCAACGGCTGAGCTGGGCTGGCATCTTTCGGCCCGCAGCTCAACCAGTGGTGTCGACAATCCCGACGAGGTGGCAAAGTCGCTGTTACCGGGTCTGTTGTCGATGATTGGTACGCGCGAGGGCGAGGGCAAGGAGTTTACCGGCACACGCAACACTAAGTTCCTCATTCACCCCTCGTCCGCGTTGGCAAAGAAGCCGCCTCGCTGGGTGATGGCTGCGGAAATCGTCGAGACCTCGCGCACTTTTGCGCGCAACGTCGGCACGATTCAGCCGCAGTGGGTAGAGAAGGTAGCCCCTCATCTGCTCAAGCACCAGTACTCAGAGCCTCACTGGTCTACTAAGCGCGGTGCAGCGATGGCTTACCAGAAGTCGACGCTCTACGGCGTGCCCGTGGTGGTTGACCGTTTGGTGCCTTATCACCGAGTCGATGCCGACGCCGCCCGCTCGATCTTCATTCGCTCTGCGCTTGTCGACGGCGAATGGAACACACATCACGAGTTCTTTAAGAACAATCAAGACAAACTTGCCGAAGCCGAGAAGATCGAGGAAAAGCAGCGTTCCCGCGGCATTGTCGTCGATGACGACGTGCTCTACGCGTTCTACGACTCCAAGCTGCCCGCCTCTATCACCACGGCCACCAATTTTGACCGCTGGTGGAAGAAAACTAAGCCCAAGCAGCCAAATCTACTGGACTTTGATCCCAATAAGCTGCTCAACCCCGAAGCCGGCGACATCGACGACAACGCCTTCCCCGAAATGTGGCAGCAGGGCTCGGTCGATTTCTCTCTGTCCTATAAATTCGAACCGGGCGCCCCTGATGACGGTGTGACTCTCCGTGTCCCCGTGCCTCTTCTTGCAGGTCTGCGTGAAGATGGCTTCGACTGGCAGGTACCAGGTCTTCGCGCTGAGCTCGCGGAAGCCTACATTCGCACTCTGCCGAAGGCACTGCGGAAGTCCGTTGTCCCCGCCCCGGATTTCGCACGCCGCGCGCTGGAGACGATGACTCCGTACTCAGGCCGCTTCGTCGATGTTTTTGCCGATGCTTTACGACGACTCGGAGGCTCGGGCATCAATGGTGCAGACTTTGCCCCTTCGAAACTGCCAGCACACTTGCGCTTTAACTACGCAGTGGTTGACCGCCATGGAAAGATCGTCGATCAGAGCCGGGATCTTGCTGCGCTTCGAGACAAGCATGCCTCGACGGTCTCAACTGCTGTGTCGAAACGTTCGAAGTCTGCAGCACGCGAAGCTGTGAAAAAGTGGACTTCAGAGAACTTGGGCGCCGTCTCAGAAACGGTCAAAAGTACTGTCGACGGTCAGTCCGTCACGATGTATCCGACGCTGGTGACCACCAAGGATGGCGTGGCCATTGAGGTCAAACCAACTAAGGCTCAGGCTGAGGCGACGTTGGCGACCACAAACTTGACAATGCTATTGCGGGATTGCCCAGTAAATGGTGCACAAATGACTAAGGGGCTTCCACTCCAGCAACGTGTTGGCGTGGACGCATGGCCACATGGGGGCGCCGATGGGCTTGTCGAGGACTGCCGTGTCGCAGTGATTCGCGACCGTATGATGGCTGCCGGTGGCCCGGTCCGCGATCCGAAGGAATTCGACAAACTACTCGAACACGTTCGTTCTGGAGTCGCCTCAGAGGTGCGCCAATTGGTCGTCGGCGTTGCCCAGGCAATGCCTCGTTATGTCTCGGTGGTGAATCAGCTAAACAAGTGGGAAGGCGATGCCATTGACGATATGCGTCGCCAGCTGGAGTTCATGTTCCCTAAGGGCGCTGTGGCAAGGCACGGTTGGCAGCACCTACGACATTTGCCACGTTATCTCCAAGCGATGGAGATTCGGCTTGAGGAAATGAACCGTGACCCGGACCGTGATGCTGAACGTGAGGATGAGGTGACTGAGGCCCGCGAATACTTGGCGGCAAAGCTTCAGCAGCTACCTAAGGCACGTTCGAATTCCGCGGAGGTACGGGATATTCAGTGGCTCATCCAAGAACTGCGTGTCAGCCTTTTCGCACAACGCTTGGGTACCGCCCAGAGCGTATCCCTGACTCGAGTAAAGAAACGTGTGGATAAACTGCGTTAGTCCTTTTTTACCTCGTTGCCATTAGCCTGCGGCCCTTTCCCCTTCCGCATGCTGGCAATCTCTTGCGCGAAATCGTCCGCGGAGGAAAAGGACTTGTACACCGAAGCGAAGCGGAGATAGCCAACTTCGTCCAGTTCTTTGAGCGGCTCAAGGATGGCAAGGCCAATATCGTTTGAGTCCACCCGGGGCGTGCCTTTCTCGCGGAGGCTCTCCTCCACTTTTTGTGCAAGTTTCTTCAGCTGAGACTCTGATACTTCGCGCCCCTGGCACGCACGTCGAACACCCTGGATGACCTTTTCACGGTTGAACTCCTCAGGGATTCCATCCCGTTTAACGACCATCAGCTGCGAGCGTTCAATCGTAGAAAAACGTTTACCGCAATTCAGGCATTCTCTCCGGCGACGAATCCCCATACCGTTATCTATTAACCGTGAGTCCAAGACTCGTGTCTGATCATGATGACAAAACTGGCAATACACGGTCTCCAGTCTACGTCCCACCCCAACACCGGAAACTGGAATGATTATTGCGCGGAGTAGGAAGCGTACGTAGACGTAAAGGTGCTTTCGACCGCCTCACTTTGTCCCTGTTCAAAGACCATGCTGCCGAAAACTCCGAAGAAAGCACCAAGCCCTAGAGCCCATACCGCCATCAGGCGAGTCAGGTTAGTGCCTGCGGATACATCACTACGATTGGACTGCTGCGCCCTGCTAACGGATAGAGACGGACGCCCGTAGTTGACCGAGACATGACTGGGCCGCGACCTGTCCCTCCGCATTCGCGCCGATGAAGCCCCATTTCGATTGCGCTGTGCAATACGTGCACGCTGACCGGGCCGAACGATGTGCTGTGTGCAAGACGCACTACGTTCACCCCACACCAACGGGGCTTTCCGTGTCGTCCGAGCAGGGAGCTCGGAAACTTGAGAAAAGTCAATATCAGATGTGCTGCTAACACCAAGTGCGGTTGAAACCGTAGACATCATGTTTTCTCCCTTTCCAACGTTGACTCTCCCACCGTTGCCGGCCTGGAGAGAATAAGAGTTGTACGACCGTTTCCCGACGCTGTGGAGACTATGTCCAAGGGCGGATGCGGAGAATCCGTCTAGACCCTTTCATCAAACGACTGTTCGAGTAACTTGTCATGTTCGATTTATAACACCATGTTCGAATATTGTCTACTGCTATCCGGATTTATTTTCGATTTTCGACATCATCACCGCCTCCGAGCACGGATAATGTACACGTTTTCTAAAGAATTCAAGGGCGCACAGTGTTCGATGCTCGACGATTCGAACAGTTTTGAGTTATGATTCATTCGAAAGAGTTTGAGAAGGGATGTTCCATGGCTCAAAAGAAGAAAGCGAACCCTAAAACACTCACCGATCGGCAGCGTCGGATTCTTGACGTCATTTCGGATGCCGTCGTACTTCGCGGATACCCACCGAGCATTCGAGAAATTGGGGATGCTGTGGGCTTGAATTCCACCTCGTCGGTGGCATACCAACTCAAGGAGTTGGAGAAGAAGGGCTTTCTCCGCCGCGACCCACACAAACCCCGCGCGGTAAACGTAAGGGATTCGAAGTCCTCCGCTGGCACTTTCACTCCGGTAAAGCCTGGGCCAAAGGCTACTGGCACCACCCAAACTCCCGAGATGCCAGAGGACATGCCAGAGCCAATCTTCGTTCCTATCGTTGGACAGATTGCGGCTGGCAACCCTATTTTGGCGGAGCAGCATGTGGAAAGTCACATGGCACTTCCGATGGAGATTACGGGCTCTGGTCAGCTATACCTACTCAAGGTCGTGGGTGATTCCATGGTTGACGCGGGCATTCTCGACGGAGACTGGGTGGTAGTCCGTTCCCAAGACGTGGTCGAACAGGGAGATTTCGTTGCAGCCCTGTTTGAAGATGAAGCAACAGTCAAGGAATGGCACGAAGACGCTGCTGGCAAGTGGCTCATGCCCCATAATCGCGCCTTTGACCCACTCCCCGCGGAGCACGCCAAAATCCTCGGCAAGATTGTCAGCGTCCTACGCAGCCTCTAATTTCCCACATTTTCGTTGCCCGAAACAGACATAAACGGGCATACTGGGAACAGATAGTAAAGCTGAAATTTCTTAACAGCTAAGGAGCGGGGAATGTACGCAGAGGAACGCCGCCGGAAGATTGCGTCTTTGACAGCAGTCGAAGGGCGCGTGACGGTCGCTGATCTTGCGGAAGCTTTCGATGTCACAGCAGAGACGATTCGCCGTGACCTAGCTCAGTTGGATGCAGAGGGCGCAGTTCACCGCGTACACGGTGGCGCTGTGGCTACTCGTTCTTTTCAGACTGTTGAGTTTTCAGTTGCCGCTCGAAAGAACGCGCAAAAGGACGCGAAGCTCTCTATTGCCCGCTGTGCTGCGGATTTTCTGCCTGACTCTGGTGGTGGAATTTTTCTCGATGCTGGAACTACCACCGAGGCTCTTGCAGAGCTGATGGTCCACTCCCCTGATAACCGCCGTTGGTCGGTTGTCACAAACTCTCTTCCCAACGCCATCACACTCGCAGGATCGAACCGCATTGAGCTTCAACTCCTTGGCGGCCAAGTTCGCGTCATTACTCAGGCGGTTGCTGGCGATACGGCACTCCGCACTCTCGCGGTTATGCGTGCCGATGTCGCTTTCATTGGTTCTAATGCCTTGACAATTGACCACGGTCTTTCTACTGCTGATCCGCAGGAAGCGGCGGTAAAGCGCGCGATGATTACGAATGCGCGCAAGGTCATCGTTATGGCGGACTCGACGAAACTTGGCCGCGACTTTCTCGTCAGCTTTGCAGCATTGGAAGATATCGACGTCGTGATTACAGATTCCTCTGCCCCGGAACAGTTCGTCAACGATCTCAGGGAGCAAGGTGTCGAGGTTGTGGTTGCTTCATGATCCTGACCTTGACTGTAAATCCGTCAATCGATCGACTTGCTCGACTCGATACGGAGCTCAAGCGAGGTGGCGTGTTCCGCCTACCAATGGCTGAGGACATGGCTGGTGGCAAGGGAATTAATGTGTCCAAGGCGTTGCACTACGCCGGAGAAAAGACGCTCGCGCTCTACCCGGCATCGGACTCCGGAAAATTCACGCGCCTGTTGGAAGTCTCTGGCATACCCCATGAAGCCATCAACACGACTAACGAAGCCCGCGTTAATCTCACACTCGCAGAGCCAGATGGGACGACCACCAAGCTCAATTCCCCTGGCATGACATTGATGAAAGCGCACCGTAGGCGTGTCCTGGAGAAACTTATCCACCATGCTAAACACGCCACGTGGGTAGTTTTCGCAGGTTCATTGCCCCCTGGTGTCCCCAGGGATTTTTACGTTCAATGCACCGAGGCGGTGTATTCGGTCAACCCGAATATTCGTGTTGCTATGGATACGAGCGACGGCCCACTGACTGAGGTCGTTCGCGCATTTCCAAAGGTGCGACCTTTTTTGATGAAGCCGAACGCCTACGAACTTGGTCAAATCATTGATCAGGACGGCGAAGAACTTGAGGCCGCTGCAGCCGAAGGGAACTATCTTCCCGTAGCGCAGGCTGCTCGTGCGCTGAACGAGCTTGGCGTTTCCGAAGTCCTGGCCACTCTCGGCGAAGCAGGGGCGGTGCTTTCAGTGAAGTCAGGCGGTTGTTTCGCTGCTACCTCCCCCTCGATAGTCGCTCAGTCGACGGTCGGTGCTGGAGACTGTGCTTTGGCCGGCTACGTTATGTCCCGCGAACGCGGTGATAGCTACCAAGATGCACTAACCACCGCCGTAGCTTATGGGGCGGCGGCAACCAGTCTTCCCGGTACGACCATCCCCTATCCAGAACAGGTTCACCCCGAGGCCGGCCGGTTATGGCAGCTCGACACTTAGCTTTTCGATGCCTAGATAAGGAGCATTAGAAAACCATGTCTTCTTCGGCAGATTTTTCCGCTATTGCATCAGACCTAGCCGATGAGTCGACAGTGTTCCTTGACCTAGATATCGGTCCGCAAAAGGAGAAGATCCTTAACTATCTCATCGCTAAAGCTGTAGAGACCGGCCGCGCCACCGACAGCAACGGCATCGTCGCAGCAGCCCTCGAACGCGAAGAGAAGGCCCCGACAGGTCTGTCGGGAGGGATAGCCATCCCCCACTGCCGCCATGAGGACTGGTCGAAGCCGACCCTGATGTTTGCCCGCTTAACCAGCGCTACAGAATTCACCACACCAGATGGGCCGGCGGACCTGCTCTTTTTCATTGGTGTCCCATCTAGTAACAGCGATGTCCACGTCGATATTCTGGCCGCACTCGCAAAAGCACTTCGCGATAAGGGGTTTCGCGCAGCTCTTCGCGGTGCTGAAAGCGATGAAGAGACTGCCCGGATCATTAGCGAGCACGTCACCAAAGCGCCTCGTCGGAAAGCGAAAAAACCTCCGGCGAAGACCAATATCGTCGCCATCACGGCCTGCCCCACGGGCATCGCACACACTTATTTGGCAGCCGAAGCGCTTACTGGCGCGGCAGAAAGCATGTCTGATGTCACACTAACTGTAGAGACGCAGGGCTCGGCAGGAACCCAGGAAGCCCCCGCAGAGGCAATTGTCCGGGCCGACGTGCTAGTAATCGCAGCCGATATTGGGGTTACGGGGCTTAAGCGCTTCAGCGATAAACCACAGGTCAAAGTGCCAATTCGTAAGGCAGTCAATGAACCTACTGCGGTTATTAAACAAGCGAAGGCAAAAGCAGAACAATCACGGGTTCGCGCCTACGACCGAAAGGCGCCGCAACCTAAGGATGACCACGACAAGGAGGCCGGTTCGCAAACCGGTACTACAGGCGCAGACCCTTCATCTGAGAGGGTACAAGCAACTACGAAGGTGGGGGCACATAAATCATCGTTAGGCGGTGACAAAGCCTTCGGACACTGGGTTCGTGATGCCATTATGACCGGTGTCAGCTATATGGTGCCGTTCGTGGCCGCATCGGGGTTGTTGATTGCGCTGGGATTCCTCGTCGGCGGTCATCAGGTTGGTGTAGTAGCTGACGCCGTGACTAGGGATTTGCGGCTGCCGGAGATTATCGGACTCGATGCCCCGATTGCTGTGCCGACAGAAGATCTCGGCACCGTGCTAATTGATCGTAGTGGGCTGTGGCTGTATCTCGGCTCGGCGCTTTTTGCCATTGGCAACCACGGCATGCAGGTCATTGTGGCTGTAATGAGTGCTTATATCGCCTTTGGCATGGCTGGCAGAGCCGGCATTGCACCAGGCTTTATTGGCGGTGCCATCGCGGTCACGGTTGGCGCCGGCTTCCTTGGGGGCCTGGTGACAGGCATCCTGGCGGGACTAGTTGTAGCCCTACTGTTGAGGATGAAAGTCCCGGACTGGCTGCGACCGCTGATGCCGGTTGTCGTGATTCCTATGCTCGGCGCTATGTCCGTTGGGCTCACCATGTACCTGCTGCTCGGGATGCCGCTGGCGTGGCTGATGACGGCTCTGCAGCAGTGGCTGCAATCACTGGATACGACGGCGGCGTTCCTGTTCGGTGGTCTTCTCGGCGCAATGATGTGCGTGGATATGGGCGGAATGATCAACAAGGCTGCTTATCTTTTTGCCGTCGCAAACATCGCCTCAGCAGATCCCGCATCATGGAAGGTCATGGCCGCTGTGATGGCGGCGGGCATGGTACCTCCATTGGCTACATCTCTGGCAGTTGTGCTCCGACCAAAGCTGTTCAGTTCGGCGGAGCGTCAAAACGGCAAAGCGGGCTGGGTGCTCGGTGCGGCCTTCATTTCAGAGGGAGTAATTCCCTTCGCCGCCGCAGATCCGCTACGTGTGATTCCGTCGATTGTGATTGGCGGTGCCGTCACCGGTGGCACCTCAATGGCTTTGGGTGCGGCCACACGTGTTCCGCACGGAGGTATTTTTGTGCTGTTTGCAATCGACAACCCTGTCGCATGGCTTACTGCAATCGTCTTGGGCAGCATAGTGGCAGCAATTCTCGTTGTGGCAGCTAAAAGCCTGTGGCCGCGGCAAGTCAGCACCGATAATCAAAACCTAGAAGCAGACGTTTCAGCGGAAGCGTAGTTTTTACCGCACCGGCTGGTTTATCCCAACGAGCATTTCTACGATTTTCAGCAAACATTCCCCAACCCATCCGGGCAACCTATTAAGCTCAGAAATGGCATCGAGGAAATCGAGAAGCAGAAAGGCAGGATGCCGCTCGCATGGTTACTCAACATGTCCACGTCGGCTCCAAGGTGGGTATTCATGCCCGCCCTGCAACGGTCATCGCTGAGCGTGCCTCCCGTTTTCAGGAAGAAATTCTGGTCGAGCTCCTTGACTCAGACGAGCCCGACAACGAACCGGCCGATGCTTCATCCTCGTTGATGCTCATGGCACTCGGTGCCGAATTCGGCGATGAAGTCACTGTGACCAGTAGTAACGCGGTTGCGGTAGAGAAAATCGCCGAACTCATCGCCCAAGACCTGAGCGATTAAAAAGCAAAAGAGCTTAACGACGAAACATCGTGGCAACGGTCACGGGGTCCGTCGTTAAGCATTCGTGCGAGATTCTGCCCTGGACGGGTGGCCTACGAGCGGTTCTCGCCGATGCGATTGTAGAGCCAGTTCAAAATTGGATAGCCGATAATAATGCCGACCGACCCCCAAGCAATACCCTCCAGCGTCAGCGAACCAATGTCGAGGGTGAGGTTACCGATACCCGCGATCAGCGCGGTGGCGGCAGCGGTGAGATTAACCGGGTTGTTGAAGTCGACCTTTTTGTCCATCCAGATGCGCACACCGAGCAAACCGATCAGGCCGTAGAGCACCATCGTTGCCCCACCGAGCACGCCGGTAGGAATGGTCAAGATGAGTGCGCCGAACTTTGGAATGAAAGCCAGTGCAATGGCGGTGAAAGCTGCCACCCAGTAAGCTGCGGTCGAATAGACACGGGTAGCGGCCATAACACCGATATTTTCAGCGTAGGTAGTGGTACCAGAACCACCAGCTGAACCGGCGATGGTGGTGGCTAGACCGTCTGCAATAAGAGCATCGCCAGCGATGTCATCGAGGTTTCGGCCGGTCATGGCAGCAACAGCCTTGACGTGACCGACATTCTCTGCGATGAGTACTACGATGACGGGCAGACCAATCAGCATCGCATTGAAGTGGAACTCCGGCGCGTGGAATGCGGGCAGACCAATCCAGGCGGCATTGCCGACAGTTTCTGTAGCCTCGGGCGAGAGATTTCCAGTGGCAGCGGCGAAGACCCAGCCGATTAGTACGCCGATAAGGACACCCAGACGGCTGACCATACCGCGGCCAGCGACGGTTGCGAAGACAATGGATGCCATCGTGACAAATGCGACCAACGGCTGAGTGGCGAAGTTCTCCGTGGCGGCAGGCGCCAGGTTAAGTCCGATGAGAGCGACGATGGCACCGGTTACTGCAGGTGGCATCACTGCATCGAGGACACGCTTGCCGGCGAACTTTACAACGCAGCCAACGAGCATGAGCGCGATGCCGGCGCAGAGCACGACACCGAGCTGAACACCAATACCCTGCGCCTGTGTCGCGGTCAGTGGTGCGATGAAGGCAAACGACGAGCCCAGGTAAGAGGGCAAGCGGTTTCGGGTGATTAGCAGGAAGACAATCGTGCCGATACCCGAGAACAGCAGTGTGGTATTGACTGGGAAACCAGTCAACAGCGGCACCAGAAGAGTTGCACCAAACATGGCAATGACGTGCTGTGCGCCAATGCCAATTGTACGAGGCCAATCGAGGCGTTCGTTGGGAGCCACCACGGCTCCCGGTGCAATCTTTCGACCGTCACCGTGAATATCCCAACCGAAAAGACGGCCACGTTCGGCGTTTTCAGCAGGCGGATTTGCGGAGGTTCCCTGTTGGGTCTCCGCGTCAGAAGTAGAATTCATGGTTGTAATGCTAGTGGATGCCCACCGCAGATCACGCCACGGATACCGCATTAAACCCAGGACTGCCGGAGCTCTTTGTCGCTCTCCCTATTCCAACTCCGCTCTCCCTTTTCCGACTAGGCGTCGTTGCTACTATCCTCATTCGCATCCGCCGTGAAGTGAGGATCCGCTGCAGGTTCGATGCGATATGCCGACAGTTCATCCGCGAGGCTAGTGGGCAAACGCACATCCATCTGGGTGCCTTGCTCTGTCCATGTCTCCGACAGCACGGTCGCATCTTCGTGGAGCATGGAGACAATATTGCCCTTGTCATAGGGGATCAACATGTGGACGTGAGACTCCAGCTCATTGAGTGCAAGCTCGAGTCGGGTCTCCAGTTCACCGATCCCCTCACCCGTTCGCGCAGAGACAAAGACCGCATCATCGAGCTGGTGGCGCAGTTGCGCCAGAGTGATGCCATCGGCCTTGTCCACCTTGTTGACTACCAACAGCTCGGGCGGAATCTCGGCCTTTTCTTCCTCCGCGATTTCGTTGATGACTTTGTTGACAGCCTTAATCTGCTCCAGCGGGAATGGGTCAGAGGAGTCTACGACGTGCATGATGACGTCGGCTTCGAGCACCTCTTCCAAGGTCGAGCGAAAAGCTTCAATGAGCTGCGTCGGCAAGTGGCGAACAAATCCGACCGTATCGGTCATAATCACCGTGCGACCGTCGCGAAGCTTGGTGCGACGAGTCGTCGGATCCAGCGTCGCAAACAGCGCGTCTTCCACCAGCACACCAGCGCCTGTCAGTGCGTTGAGCAACGAAGATTTACCCGCGTTGGTGTAGCCGACAACTGCCACGCGCGGCAGGTGTCCAGCCTTACGACGTGCGCGCTTGATCTCACGCGCAGTCTTCATGCCAGCTAATTCCTTGCGGATTCGCGCCATATCTTGGCGTAGGCGCTGACGATCGGTTTCGATCTTAGTTTCACCCGGACCACGCAGACCCACGCCGCCGTTGGAGCCCGCGCGACCACCAGCCTGACGCGATAGGTTGCCGCCCCAGCCGCGCAGACGCGTGTACAGGTACTGCATTTGTGCCAGCGAGACCTGCGCCTTGCCCTCCTTGGACTTCGCGTGCTGAGCAAAGATATCCAGAATCAGCATGGTGCGGTCAATAACCTTGGCGTCAAGGCGATCCTCCAGCGCCACCAACTGGCCGGGAGACAGCTCACCGTCGCAAATAACTGTATCTGCGCCGGTAGAGGCGACAATATCGCGAAGCTCGTTGAGCTTGCCGGATCCCACGTAAGTACCAGGGTCCGGCTTATCGCGACGCTGCAGCACCATCTCTAAAACTTCCGAACCTGCAGTCTCTGCCAGTGCGGCGAGCTCCTCCATCGCCACTTCGGCTTCCTGAAGGGTCCCGGATGTCCAGACACCGAGCAACACAACGCGCTCCAGTCGGAGCTGACGGTACTCGACCATCACCTCTTCGGATTCAGTATGTGCTACTGACCTGGTCAGCCGGCGCAGTGAGGAACGCGCCTCCAAATCCAAATCACCGACGGTAGGTTCCCTTTGCGTGCCGACGTTCGTTGCGAACGCATCCCCGGAGGCACTATCGGCGTTCTCGCCAGCGGCATTAGCGTCGATGAAAAAATCGTCCATCTCGTGCGAGGTGCGAGCTTGCTGCGACGTTTCGTCGCTGACCTCATCAAAGCTGTTGGAAAAATTCGTCATACTAGCTGCTATTGTCACATGACAAGCCAAATTCTCCGCATTGTGTGCGGAGAATACCGAGCCGAAGCTCAAGACTTAGGCTGCAGAAGGTGGCCTGCGTGTCAGAACCAGTGCGACCGGACCACTATTAGAACTACCGCCAACACACGTACCGCTGTCGGACATTCCACAGTTGGAACAACCTCCGCCTGGGCACATGCCACCGAGGGATTCCCGTCGCAATTGGCCGGTGTGTTCCATGCGGTCAAGGATGAGGTCTACCGTTGCTCGCTGCAGGCCGGTGATTTCGCAAATTTTGCGTCGGGAGCTAATGCCCTGCGCGATTGCATCCTGAACGGCTTCTGAAGGCCGACGAGTAACCGTCGTATTCTTCCTGGCTCTAAAGAGTCCCACGGCGATAGCTCCTTTCCGTATCGCGATTCTTGTTGGATCTGATTTCTAGTTCGCAAGTGTGCCCTAGTAGCTTTGCCGAAGCTACTAGGAATCAACGAGGCTTTACAGGAACAGCTTTAACCCTTGGAAAACAATCACGGCCAGTGCCCATGCAACGACCAGCTGCGCTAGCAAACCGAAGCCCGTCCACTTCAAGCCGATCTCTCGACGTTGTGCCGCGAGCGTAGCCACGCACGGTGTGTAAGCCAGCAGGAAGATCATATAGGCCCAGACTGCTGCCAATCCGTGTCCATCGGATGCATTGTCAAAGTCACGTCGAATATTCTCCGCGAGCGGGCTGGAGGCCTGTTCGCTCGAATCGGAGTCGGTGACGTCCTCCACTGCATAGGTCTGTGCCCAGGTAGAAATGACGGCTTCCTTGGCCACAAAGCCCGTCACCAACGGACCTGTCAGAGACCATGTACCGAAACCTGCCGGGTTAAACACAGGAGCAATAGTTTCGCTGACTGCACCGTATGCGGAGTCCTGCGGTGCTAGATTTTCATCGGCAAAGGAGTGCCCGGAGACAACCGGAATAGACATCAGTAGCCATACGACGATGACGGTGCTGACGATGATTCCACTTGCGGTCTGCAGGAATCCCTTCAGACGCATCCACATCACAGATAGTGCCAGCCGTGCGGTCGGAAGCTGGTAGGTTGGCAGGTCAATGACCAGCGGTTCCGACGGCATGGTGCGCCACAGGGTCTTACGCAGTGCAAGGCCGGTCAGAACGATCAGCAGAATCGAGATCACGTACATAGCGAAGACGACTGTGCCCGCGTGTTCCGGAAAGAACACCGCACCCAACATGACATACACGGTCAGGCGCGCCGAGCAGGAGGTAAACGGAACCAGTAGAGCCGTCAAAATGCGGTGGCGCGGATTACTCAGCACACGTGTTGCCGAGATTGCTGGCACATTACAGCCAAAGCCGACGATGAGCGGAATAAATGCCTTACCCGGAAGACCAATTGCACGCATGACACGGTCCGCCACCACGGCTGCACGCGCCATATACCCTGAATCCTCGAGTACTGCGAGGCACAGGAACATGAGTGCCATTAGCGGAACGAAGGTCAGCACCATGCCGACACCACCGATGATGCCGTTTACAAGCAGCCCGGTGACAATCGGATGATCCCATCCCACCGCTTCTAATCCACGGGTAACCAAATCTGCGAAATTACCGGTAATAAGGGTTTCCAAACCGTCCTGCAACGGTGCTGCTACCGTCGTCGTGATTTGGAAGACTGCCCACATAACTGCCAGGAACACAATCGGTCCGAGCACCGGATGGAGGACCACGTTATCAATGCGGTCGGAGAAAGTCTGGCGATCTTCCACCCCGCCCGTAGATGCCGCAACCGCCGCATCAATCGCGGCAAAGCGTGCGTCGTCCAGGCGTTCAATCGATTCACCATCGGCCTGGCGAATCGGTGACGACACCGAACTACATCCGTCCAGAGCCGCTGCTACCGCGTCGGCCAACCGCGCCATTCCCGCTTTACGACGGGGATCCAGCGCCACCACCGGCATCCCCATAGCTGACTGCAATGCGTCCGGATTCACATCGATGCCCTTGGCCTTGGCAACATCTAGTTTGGTCAGAGCCAGAACGATGCGCTGGGGCTGTTCCGCCAATTCCGCGGCCATGTAGAGGCCACGGCCCAGTGCCGTGGCGTCGACAACGACAACGACGAGATCCGGGCGTTCTTCTTCCGGTTTCTCGATGAGCATCTCGCGAGTGAGCTCTTCGTCCGGACTCATGGCATCCAGCGAGTAGGCACCCGGGAAATCGATGACATCGTACTCAGCGGCATCGGTCTTCCACGCGCCACGGCTGACCTCCACGGTCGTACCAGGCCAATTGCCCATCTGCGCTTTCGCACCAGTCAAACTATTGAACAGTGTTGACTTACCGGAGTTCGGTGCGCCGACTACTGCGACAACAGGTGCACCATCCTTTGCTGGTGCTCCGCCGCTGCATGCGTGGCAGCTGGGCGTGGATGCGAATTTTCGCGTTGAGGAATCCGTAGGTGTTGTCATTGTTTACTTTCAGGAGGGAGGTGAGAAAAGAGATGTAGGGGACCTAACCCACGACGGACATCTTGTGCAGCGTGCTGGCATCGATGGCGTAGCGCGTTGCGCCAGCATGGACGATTCGCCCACCGCCGCTGGTACTCCGTCCCACAGTGACACTCATTCCAGGGCGAAGCCCCAGTTGCGAAAGCCTGCGGCACAGGCGCTCATCCACATGCGACGTTCCCAGAGTGACGGTTACCCCCACCGGGACGTCGGCAAGCGACTGAATGTCATCCGACTGTTTTCGAGACCGCAATCCGAGCATGAGAAACCTCGCTTATATAGATAAGAATTAAGCTAAGCAAATCGTGTTTACAGAGATGAGCTTACTCTTAGGCATGCCTAAATGGAATAAACCCGGCACACCTAAGGAAAGTTATTTATGCCACACTTAACCTTTACCTATTTAGCGTGGCAGAATTGTTAGTCCCATCCGAATAGTTGCCGCGGCGTGCAGGAATGCTTCTAGGTACCCCAGAGCACAATGTGCTCACGTGCGATTCGTTAGTTCGCAGATGAAGATATGGGAAGTATCATCGAAAAGTATGACTACTGACTTGCGAAGCATTGGCATGGACTACCCCAGCTGGCGAGACGCGATGGAAGCCGCGATCGCTAGTGACAATCTGTCGGTCATCGGCGAGGTCCGCGGTGGCCAGCTGGTCCGTTTCGAAGATTCCTCTGGTGCGCGTCTGCACATCCTGGGTGTTGAACCATTTTCTACCTACGCCGGCTTCGCGGGCAGCCCGACCGTCACTGCCCATGTATCCAGCGTGGACGATGTCTTGGCGCTCGTGGAAATCGTCGAGGATGATCCCTCCTCGGATAACTTTGACAAGGTCATCGAGGTCGCTACCTGCCTGCTGTCACAGGGGCCAATGATTGTTGATGCCGGAACTCAGACTTTTGAGCATGTCGCGCTATCAGCTCTAGCAACTGATTTCACCCTCGACGCATCCATCGAAGAGTACGAGAAGCGCACCGGGGCAACCCCGACAACATTGGACTTCGAAGGTGCTAAGGCAATTGTCGGAGATCAGGTCGGGAAGGCATCGCCTAGCGCAACCGTGAAACTGGCTGGTGTTATCAATAACTCCCGCAAGCATGTCAATGAGCTAACCGGCAAGAAGTTCTGGGTGCTCAACCTTGCTCTGCCGACTCCTATGGACGTACTTGTCCCCGGCGGCGACGAAGCTCCCCAGCCAGGCATGGTCGTTTCCGGTACTTTCTCACTGACCGGTGAGATCATTCCGCCTCAAGGTTGCGGAGGCGGCTGTGGCGATGGCGGCTGTGGTTGTGGCGACGGTGGCTGCGGCGGACACTAGTCCGCTGATTCCCCACCGCTTCCACTACCCCGCTAGTGCTCCTGCAGCACTAGCTACCAGTCACAGGGCTTCCAGCTCAATATCGCCGAGCGTGTGAATCACGCTCGGCCCGGTCAAGGTCGCCGAGAAGTCCCCATCCGCATTGCTGGCCTTGTGGACATCCACAGTCACCACACCGCCGGGCACCTTGACTGTCACAGCCCCCTCAATCCGGCCGGCATCGGCCAGCGCGGCAATAGCTGCCGCAACCGTACCGGTGCCACACGAGCGGGTCTCACCAACTCCACGTTCAATTACTCGCATGGACACCGAATCAGAGGCATCCAGCGGGGTGACAATTTCCACATTGAGGCCGTTCGGGAACATGGCTTCGTCGGCACGCACTGGCTTCGCGACACTACCCGCCGCTTCCAATTCCAGCTCCGCCAGAGCGGCGGCATTTAGGCCAGGCATGACGCAGGCCAAATGCGGATTTCCCACGTCGACACCAATCCCGGCGAATTTCTGGGCATTGTTGCCCGAACCAATGAACGCAGTAGCGAGGCCGAGGACTTCCGGCTGGCCCATATCCACCCCAACGACCGCGTGCCTGCGGCTGAGCTCATCAATCGAAACAGCGCGCAGCCCTGCTCGAGTGCCCACCCGCAAAGTTCCGTCGACGACACTGTCCGGGCTGTGAATCGCGGCAATATAGTGTGCAAAGACGCGGACACCATTCCCGCACATCTCGGCAATAGAACCGTCACTATTCCGGTAGTCCATAAACCAATCGTCGGCTTTAACGCCCTCCGGCAATGCCGCCAAAACACCGGCATCGACGAGTTTCCCCGCACGGGCAACCCGCAGGACGCCGTCAGCGCCAAGACCTCGCTGTCGATCGCACACTGCTGCGACCAGTGATTCGGTCAAATCAATCGACACCAAATCATCTGGAAAAATCAAGAAATCGTTTTGCGTACCGTGGCCTTTGGCAAATGAAACCATGCCCTTGATGCTAGCGGGAGGTCCGAATCTCTTACAGACCAAGTGCGGAAAACGCCTGTCCCGGCACGTCACCGGCAGCGTCTAGCCACATGATCCGATGATCACGGTTGAACCAGGAGCGCTGACGTCGCACATACCTGCGCGTACCAGTAATCGTGCGTTCACAAGCCGTATCCAGGTCGTAAACCCCATCGAAGTAGTCCAGCACCTGCGCATAGCCGATCGCGCGACTAGCGGTCACACCTTCGCGCAACCCTTGCGCAATCAAACTCTCAGTTTCTTCCACCAGGCCAGCGGCAAACATGCCCCGCGTACGCTGTTCAATCCGCGGATTTAGCCATTCCGCCTGCGTGCGCAACCCCAATATGCGAGTGTTCCACCGCGGTGGCTTATCAATCGACGGCTTCGACGCTGCAAAAGGTTTGCCCGTGAGCTCGATGACCTCCAGGGCGCGGACGGTGCGCCGCGGGTCATTGGTCTCAATAATTGCCGCCGCATCCGGATCAATCTCTGCCAGCCGATCATGCAACGCCGCCGGACCGATCTCGTCCTGCACTGTCTCCCACTTCGTACGTACTTCAGGGTCCGTAGGTGGGAACTGCCAGTCGTCCACCAACGCCTGTACGTACATCATCGACCCGCCGACAAGGATGGGGACTTTCCCCCGCGCGCGAATGGCCTCAACATCCGCGACCGCCTCACGCTGATACGTCGCCACACTCGCCGGCTGCGTCACGTTCAGCACATCGAGTTGGTGGTGCGGAATCCCCCGCCGCTGGTCCACCGACAGCTTCGCTGTTCCGATATCCATTCCTCGATAGAGCTGCATCGAATCAACATTGACGACCTCACCGCCAAGCTGCTCCGCAAGCACCAGCCCCAAATCCGACTTTCCCGACGCCGTCGGCCCTACCACCGCAATCGGCACCGGCAAGCTCTCACTCTCGAAAGCCGTCACTACCCAGTTCACACTCCTGCACAAAAACTAAAAACGCGAGCTCTTACTTCGCAACACACTGCCAGCTGGCCACGTGGTAACCGATGCCGTAAGGCGCCCTGTCATAGTAAGAACGCTTTACGACGGTCATTCCAGACCCCGTCCAGCTTTCAGCAGCTTTACTCAGCTGCTGCCATAACTCGGCCGCGTACGCGCCGGGAGCTGGAAACACAATATTTTCCACGTTAATGCTTGAGCAGTCCTGACCAGCAATTAGACTGCACAGCGCATCAACCTCCGCTGCACCTTCAATTACGCCGACCGGGGAATCGTCCGCAAGGCCGAATGCGCCGTCGACAAGCACAAGCAGACGCGTGTGACCGGCAGCGAGTGCCTCAGCGATAGAGTCGAAGCACGTTGCCTGAATGACGCGGCCAGTGGGTCCTTCAGAATTCCGTCGCGCGTAGTCTTCGATAAGCCAGCGTCCCAGCAGCTCAGGTAATTCGGTTCCGCCTGACACCGTGACATCAACCCCATACGGAGAAAAACTGTCGGGTGCGCTGGTCTGGTGCGGGGACTTCGCCTGCATCCTGCCAGTGATAATAGCGACCGCGCCGGGCTCCCCGGGTTCGTCATCTGTCCACAGCGTCGCGACGGTTTCACGGGCATGACGGCGCAATTCCGTGGCGGTGGGCGCAAAACCACCCAGCTCCTCGACGATGAGGAGCGCACGCGGAACGATAACAAGCCGAGGCAAACGCGAATTCACGTCCTCAACGCTACCGTGAGGGGCTAGTCGATGCCTTATTCCGGCGGTGTTACGCGCGCTGTGCCAAAATTTTTGGGATACTCGAGCACATACCGTAAGTGTTTGATGGCAGCCGTGTCGCGCGGCAGTTCTGCATGAAGATTGGAAGAGGTTTACCCACTATGACCGGTACCAGCAATTCCCCTAAGCCAGGTCCACGCCCGGGTCCACGTCCGGGACCTCGACCAGGCTCAATGCCGGCTCATCGTAAGGCCCCTGGAGCTACTCCAGCGCCTGCGGGGTCGGCCGCTGTGGCACATGCCGTCCACAATGATCCAAAGAAGTTTGGCCGCATTGACGAAGACGGCACTGTTTGGCTGGTCACCAGCGCCGGCGAACGCAATATTGGCTCCTGGCAGGCTGGCACCGTAGAAGAGGGTTATGCCCACTACGGCAAGCGCTACGAGGATCTGGCCACCGAGGTCGAGCTACTGGAATCTCGTGTAGTCTCCCACCCGCAGGAGGCAAAGACCATTTCTCACAACGCAGTTGAACTGCGTGAGAGCCTTGCCACCGCCACGGTTCTCGGCGATATCGATGCGCTGGATAAGCGCCTTGCAGAGGTCATTGCCACCTCCCACGTCGCAGAGGAGAAAGTCGCTCACGACAAGGCAGAGCGCCGTAAGAACGCCATCGCACGTAAGGAAGAGCTCGCCGCAGAGGCCGAGGAGCTCGCAGAGAACTCCACCGAGTGGAAGGTCGCCGGCGACCGTATCCGCGAGATTCTCACGGAGTGGAAGCAGATTCGCGGCATCGACCGCAAAACTGATGATCAACTCTGGCGCCGTTACTCTCGCGCGCGTGATTCTTTCAACCGCCGCCGCGGTGCCCATTTTGCGGAACTGGACCGCAACCGTGCGGCTGCTCGCCGCGTTAAGGAGGACATCATTGAGCGAGCTGAGGCCCTGAAGACCTCCACTGATTGGGGTGGCACCGCTGCTGCCTTCCGTGACCTGATGGCTGAGTGGAAGGCCGCTGGTCGAGCCCCACGCGAGGTCGATGACAAGCTGTGGGCGCAGTTCAAGGCCGCCCAGGATGAGTTCTTTGGTGCTCGCAACGCGGTCAACGAAGCTCGAGACAAGGAGTTCGAGGAAAACGCTGCGGCCAAGGACGCACTGCTGGCTGAATACGAAGACCGCATTGATCCGTCCAAGGGCCTCGATCACGCTCGCAACGAACTGCGTCAGTTGCAGGAGAAATGGGAGGCCATCGGCTTTGTGCCGCGTGGTCGTGTGCGTGAGTATGAAAACCGCATTGGCGCACTGGAAAAGCGCGTCTCCGATGCTGCCGATTCGCAGTGGCGCCGTACCGACCCCGAAGCACAGGCTCGCGTCCAGCAGTTCGCCAACCGCGCAGCGGAGTTTGAGCAGAAGGCCGCCGAACTCGAGGCGAAGGGCAAGGCTTCTCAGGCCGCCAAGGCTCGGGAGCAGGCCGAACAGTGGCGACAGTGGGCAGAGCAGGCCGCGGAGACTCTCAAGGAGCTCTAACAGAAGCTAGTTGTGTGTCGGGGAAGCAGGTTCTCGCTCTCCGGCGTCCGCAACAGAATCCTGGCTCAGCTACGCGCTGGCAACGCGTCGATGGTTAAAAGTAAGGGGCTCTCTTCCGGAATGGAAGAGAGCCCCATACTTACTGCGCTAGTTAAAAAGTCTCACTACTCGTCGCTGACCTGTTCGTCCTTTTCGCCGGTCTGCTGAGAGACATTATCCGCGCTACTGCCCTGCTGGACACGATTGCGTCGGCGAGCGCGTTCACGGCGGTCGTCGACGACCTCAACATCCGTAGTCGTATTCGGGGTCAGGCCCGCCCGCAGGTAAACCTGCTGCGCGCGCAGTACCGGATCGGTGTCAGCGTGCTTGCGACGTTTCGTCGCGATTGCGAGCTGCTCCTTACTACGTCGGAAAGCGATGAAAGTCACGGAGATGGCCAGTAGAAAACTGCAGAAAATACCGAGCATCAGGCCGAAGGAAATACCCTCGCCGGCCAGTTCCTGTGGACGAGACTGACGCATCCAACCAGCGAAGACTGAGTAGACCATCTGAATACAGGCAAAAAACCAGGTGACGAATGCGAGAATCGTCGTCCGCGTAATCAGCGTGGCAATAGCTAGCAAGACACCTACCACCACGAGAATGGAGTAAATTCGCTCCGGTCGAGTCGTGAAGTACTGATGCGCAACATCCGTATCCAGCAACACATCAAAGCCCAAAACAACGCCCGAGTGCGGAAGGAAGAAACTCGTAATGAGGCCGATGACGGCAACCATCATCGGAATCACCGCACGGCCGAGATCCAGCTCGCCAGCGGCCTTGCGCTCCTGAACCCGCAACGCCTGCGCGGATTCCACCGACTGCTCGCTAGTGGATTCCATATCACTTTCCGGCGAAGCCTTGTCACTACTCACAGCCGCATCCCTCACTTACACTCGTTTTCTCCGGGCGCCCAATCTTTGGCAAGCCCAGACCAACTCCGATCGGCGCGGTCGTCGGAGTCTGGCCGACCTCTACATTATCCCCCGCCTTAGTGCGGCGGTGTGTGAGCACACCGGAGTCAGCAATGAGGAAGTGCGGTGCGGAGTCGGTCACGCGTACTGTCACGTAATCACCTGGGCGAATCTTGCGGTCGACGATGCCTGGTTCGCTTTCCGACGGGCTGAAGTGCACCAGGCGGCCATCCCGACTACGACCAGACATGCGATGAGTCTCCGCATTCTTACGGCCATCGGACTGGCTGACCAGCAGCTCGACTTCCCGGCCGACTAGCTTAGCGTTTTCTTCCTCGGAAATACGCTCCTGAAGCGCTAGCAGCCGACCATAGCGTTCCTTCACAACCTGTGGTGGAACCTGATCCGCCATGGTTGCCGCCGGAGTTCCCGGGCGGGGCGAGTATTGGAAGGTGAACGCCGAGCTAAAACGAGCCTTTTCCACCACGTCGAGAGTTTGCTGGAAGTCCTCTTCAGTCTCGCCTGGGAAACCGACAATAATGTCAGTGGTAATGGCGGCATCCGGCATTTTTTCCCTAACCTTCTCCAGAATTCCCAGGAATTTCTTGGTGCGGTAGGAACGGCGCATGTCTTTCAGCACTCGGTCGGAACCGGACTGTAGTGGCATGTGTAGCTGATGAACCACGTTCGGTGTCTCCGCCATGGCGTCGATGACATCATCGGTGAACTCAGCTGGGTGCGGAGACGTAAAGCGCACGCGCTCCAACCCCTCAATCTGGCCGCAGGCGCGCAGCAACTTGGAAAAAGCCGAGCGGTCGCGTTCCATGTCAGGGTCGGCGAAGTTAACACCATAGGCGTTGACATTCTGTCCAAGGAGGGTGACGTCAGTAACGCCCTGCTCCACGAGTGCCTGCACCTCAGCGAGAATCTCGCCTGGACGACGATCGCGTTCCTTACCACGCAAACTGGGGACGATGCAGAAGGTGCACGTGTTGTTGCAGCCTACGGAGATACTCACCCAACCTGCGTAAGTGGATTCACGCTTGGCCGGCAGCACCGAGGGAAATTCTTCCAGTGCGTCCTTAATCTCGACTTCAGCCCGGTCATTATGAGCGGCGCGTTCCAACAGTGCTGGCAACGAACCCAAGTTATGCGTACCGAAGACAACGTCCACCCATGGGGCCTTCTTTACGACGACGTCCTTATCCTTCTGGGCCAAGCAGCCACCGACGGCAATCTGCATGCCTGGGTGAGCATCCTTGACTGGTTTGAGCTGTCCCAACGTGCCATAAAGGCGATTGTCCGCATTCTCTCGAACGGCACAGGTGTTGAAAACGACCAGATCAGGATTATCGCCTTCTGCAGCCGCTACATAACCGTTTTCTTCCAGCAAGCCAGACAGTCGTTCCGAGTCATGGACGTTCATCTGACAACCGAACGTACGTACCTCATATGTGCGAGGCGAAGACTGCTGCTGAGAGTTCAAAGAAGGGGTAGTCACGGCAGTTTAGGTTAGCTGTTTATGGCCCATTTCCCCAATCAGCGACCCCTTTAAACCTGACGGGTCCGCAGCCGGCGTGCTAATCCGGCGTGCGGTGGCACCGGCGCTAATCTGTGTCCTCTTCGAGTTCCCGGTATCGCTCTTCTAACTGATCCCGAGCAATGCTCATGGACAATTCAGAGGGGAAACCACGCCGCGCCAGCACACCGACGACTTTGCGTAAATCCTTTTGCTTGGAGTTGAAGTCAGGTGCCACTGTTTTAATAGTGGCCGCTTTCTTCGCCGCTAGCTTCCGGGCGACTTCTTCTTCCGCGTTGTGCGTAATCTGCTCCAACGCATCTGCACGAAGTGAAACATCAATGCCCTTTTCCTGCAGCTCCCGGTTCAAAACCATCTTCGACTTGCCGCGACTGGCAAAGCGCTGCCGCACCCATTCGGATGCGAAAAGCTCGTCGTTGACCAATCCACTTCGGGTCAGGTCATCAACGACTTCTTCAATCATCGAGGTTGGAAACTCCTCGACTGCCTCGAGCCTTTCTACGAGTTCCTTGCGGGAACGCATTCGCTGATCGAGCAAGCGCAGTGCCTTAGCACGAATCGGGGCCTTGGATTCCTCACGACCCGCATCGTAGAGCGAACTACCGTCAGCTTCCGCAATTTGCTGAGCAAGCTTTTCGATAGTCTCCCGCACATCGCGGCCGTTACGATCCTCCACGGTCCTCACTTTTCGTGTGTCGCGGCACTACGCCTCGAGCTAGCTAGTCTTCCAAATCATCGAAGTCGATGTCCGGCACGACATCGACAGGGGCATCGATATCGGTCTCGTCCTCGACCTCCGCGAATTCCCCGACGCCGAGCTTCTTCTTGATCTTGACTTCGATTTCCTGGGCAATTTCTGGATTCTCGCGCAGGTGCATACGAGCCTTTTCCTTGCCCTGTCCCAACTGATCGCCCTCGTAGGTAAACCACGAACCGGACTTCTTGACAATGCCGTTATCAACGCCCATGTCAATCAACGAGCCCTCACGCGAAATGCCCTCGCCGTAGATGATGTCAAACTCTGCCTGCTTGAACGGCGGCGACACCTTGTTCTTGACTACCTTCAAGCGCGTGCGGTTACCCACCGCATCCTGGCCATCCTTCAACGTCTGAATTCGGCGTACGTCACAGCGAACGGAAGCGTAGAACTTCAGTGCTTTACCACCCGTGGTGGTCTCAGGAGAGCCGAACATGACGCCAATCTTTTCACGCAGCTGGTTAATGAAGATGGCAGTGGTACCGGTGTGGGACAGCGCACCCGTCATCTTGCGCAGCGCCTGACTCATCAACCGCGCCTGCAGACCAACGTGGGAATCGCCCATTTCACCGTCGATTTCAGCCTTCGGAGTCAACGCGGCCACCGAGTCAACCACAATGATGTCAATAGCACCGGAACGCACCAACATATCTGTGATCTCAAGTGCCTGCTCACCGGTATCTGGTTGGGATACCAGAAGGTTGTCCGTATCTACTCCAAGCTTGCGCGCATAAACCGGATCCAGCGCATGCTCCGCATCAATAAATGCGGCAATACCGCCCTGCCGCTGCGCCTCTGCAATAGCATGCAGTGCGACTGTGGTCTTACCCGAGGATTCTGGACCATAGATTTCTACGATACGACCACGCGGGAACCCGCCCAGGCCCAAGGCCACGTCGATAGCGATATTGCCGGAGGGAATAACCTGAATTGGAGGACGATTGTCGTCCCCCAGGCGCATAACTGCACCCTTACCAAAGTCCTTCTCAATATTCGCCAGAGCTACATCGAGCGCCTTCAGGCGATCATTGCCCTGGTTCGAAGCCGTAGCCTTCTTACGAGCCATAGTTCGTTGTTCTTCCTCATTGTCATTGTCGCGGTCATTGTCGCGTACGGTATCGGGTTCTGGAGCCGTACTCAGAGAATGTGTCTCCCGATTTTCATCCAAAACAGAAACTTCGCTCACACTTAATTAGGCGCGAAACTAGCCGTTCCGGTTCCAAATTGGTCCGCGACACCTCTACTGCCGGTTACACCCGGAAGTTATACCGAATCAGACGGATTGACTTCATCAGCACTTTCGATAATATGCGAAACCCTGTTCGAATGGCAACGACACGCAAGAGCCGTCGGCAAGCATTCACCGTCGTCTACGCCGGAACCTATTCGTCAGGACCGTACCAGCGGTCTTCGGGAATATCGTGTTCCCTACACAGCGCCCACCAGATATCCCGAGGTTCGACCCCGTCCTCGAGCAATTCCGCGGGAGTTTTTCCATATTCCATCAGTACGTGGGAATGCAACAGCCACGGGCCGTGCTGAGGCCCAAATTCGTGGTTGACGAAGTTGTGAAAATCGGCCAATCGCATGAGACCAACGTACAAGATACCTGTCACTGATACCTACCTGGCCACCCTCTTTTCATAACCTAATCCCCGCTCCCCTGCCTGAACAGTGCTCAACCCATGGGTTTAAGATGAGAGCTGTGAATAATTCCAAGGTGTATGACCTCACTCTTATCGCTGCTTTCGCAGCACTGATCATCGTGCTCGGCGGCATTGCCATTCCCGTTGGCGGCCTCGGCGTGCCAATCGTGCTACAGAACATGGGCATCGCACTGGCCGGGATGATTCTCGGATTCAAACGCGGTGGCCTCGCCACTACCCTGTTCCTGGCTGTTGGTCTCGTGGGCGTCCCAAACATGGCGGGCTGGAAACCACTTCTCGCCGCACTTCCCGGCCCTACCGTGGGCTACATTGTCGGCTACTTAATTGCAGGTTTCGCAATCGGCGCGATTGCCCAGCAAGCACCACGGGCGAAAGTTTCACGAATCAGCGTCTTCATCGGCGCGGGCCTCGTTGGAGTTCTACTACAGTACTTCTTCGGATCTGTCGGATTGGCTTGGCGTATGGGACTTAGCTTCACCGACGCACTGATTACCAACGTCCCGTTTATCCCAGGCGACGTGGCAAAGGTTGTCGTAGCCGCGCTTATTGCTACTGCAGTACTGCAGGCTTTCCCTGATTTGCTTCCCGACGCTGCCAACCGTAAGCAAAGTCGTTTGGTTAAGGAAGCAGCCACCTCGGGCAATTAACCCCACAGAATTAGAAAGGGTCTCGAGTCGCACTATGCCCACCATCGCTTTTGACCGCGCTTCCGCAACCTATTCGGGACGCCAGATACTGAAGCCGACCACGCTAACTCTCACAGAGAAGCGCATTGGCATTATCGGCGAAAACGGTGGCGGTAAGTCCACGCTGGTGCGACTCATTAACGGCCTGGGCCCGGTCACTGGTGGCACGGTCACGTATGAGGGCATGAATGTCGCAAAGCAGGCAAAGGCAATTCGCAAGAATGTCGGCTTCATCTTTTCTGATGCGGATAATCAAATTGTGATGCCTACAGTCGCAGAGGACATTGCCTTTTCACTACGCAAGCGAAAACTACCAAAGGATGAGCGCAACCAGCTGGTGCAGGAAGCCCTCGAGCGGTTTGGGCTTGCCGATCATGCTGACGCCTCGCCACACTTGCTCTCGGGTGGACAAAAACAGCTACTGGCGCTGGCGGCAGTGTTAATTCTTAATCCCACGACCATTATTGCCGATGAGCCCACTACGCTCCTCGACTTGCGCAATCGTCTCCACATTCGGAGTATTTTCGCCCAGCTTGAGCAGCAAATTATCGTGGTCACTCATGATCTGGATTTTCTTATGGACTTCGACCGAGTTATCCGTGTAAGCGCAGGAGAAATCGTCGACGACGGTGCGCCGAAGGAAGTTATTGACCGATACGTCAGCGATATGACTCGTGCGGAAGAAGGCCGCTCATGATTCATCCAGCCGATGTCCCGTTAGGGCTTTACCTAAACCATAAGTCGCCTGTGCACAGGCTCCCGACGGCCCCCAAACTCATCATTGTCATCGCATTTTTATTGCTCACCGGGATTCTCGTGGATACCTGGCTAGGCGGGGCGATTGCCCTGGCAATTGTCACCCTCGCTTATGCGGTGGCCAAGGTGCCACCAATGGTTGCTTTCCGACAGCTCCGTGGAGCCGTAGTCATTTTGGCGCTGCTTTCGCTTCTCCTGTGGTGGCGCGCCGGGGGTGAGCAAGCGCTGACGACCTTCCTCGCGCTTCTCGCCGCAATCGCAGCGGCAATATTGCTAACGCTGACGACCCGCGTCAGCGACATCATGGATACTTTGACCACTGCGATGCAGCCGTTCGCCCGTTTCGGCCTACCAGTCGACACCATCGCGCTCGCACTATCGCTGACGCTGCGTATGATTCCGCTTCAGGTTATGGCCGCTGCCGAGGTACTGGAGGCTCGAAAAGCACGAGGGGCTGCCGGCTCAATCATTGCCTTCGGCGTACCTGTGGTCATCCGAACCATTAATCGCTCGAAGGCAATGGGTGATTCGCTAATCGCACGTGGTGAAGGTGAGTAGGAGAATTAATTGCCCTCACGCAGCTGGCGCATGCGCTCAGCAACAGCAGGGTCAACGTTGGAGGCAGCGCTTCCCTCGATGGACTTCTGAGCCTCGCCACCAGAGAGCTCGTTGCCACCGTTCATTTCTGCGCGGATTTGCTCCAGGCGAGAGTGCCCAGCAAGCTGAACGCCTGCGGCCTCTACCTCAGCCATACGCCCCTGAACCGAGTTCTGAGCTAGCTCGGCCTGACCAAGAGCGTTAGCGTAACGACGCTCAATCTTGTCACGAACCTGATCCAGATTAGGTGTAGCCCCCGAAGAAATCTGATTCATCGACTGCAGGGACTCAGAGACTTTCTCCTGCATCTTTGCTTGCTCCAGCTGGCTGAGGAGCTTTGCGCGCTCCGCGACCTTCTGCTGCAGCTGCATGGAATTACGCTCGACGGCCTTCTTAGCCTGAGCCGCCTGCTGCAGCGACTGATCGTGCAGAGCCTTCAAATCTTCTACCGACTGCTCAGCAGTAACCAACTGAGCTGCGAAAGCCTCAGCTGCGTTCTCATACTCCGTAGCCTTGGCAGTATCCCCCTCAGCACGAGCCTTGTCAGCGAGCTGCAATGCCTGACGAGTGTTCCCCTGCAGCTTCTCAATCTCAGCGAGCTGACGGTTAAGGCGCATTTCCAGCTGGCGCTGATTACCAATCACCGCCGCTGCCTGCTGCGATAGTTCCTGGTGCTGCCGCTGGGCATCCTCGATAGCCTGCTGAATCTGCACCTTCGGATCAGCGTTTTCCTCAATCTTGGAATCAAAAGCGGCCATCAAGTAATTCCACAGCTTTACAAATGGATTAGCCATAGCGTCCCATACACCTTTCTTATTGCAACTACCTCAAAGCAGGTCTGTGCTTATCGCGCACCCAATCTTAACTAAAGCCGAGCGTCTTCGGGTGCTAAGTACCGGAGCAATGGAATGAAATTCCACCGCCGCAACCAATTTCTACATCGCTGCCAATTCTGGGCTCGCCGAATGCAGGGCCATCGCTGTGGCTGCTTCCATCATCAAATCCGACACCGTCACACCAAGCGCCGCGCATACCGACGCCAGCAGCTCAGATGAGACTTCTTTCCGTCCACGCTCAAGCTCAGACAAATAACCAGGGCTAATAGCCGCATTTTCAGAAAGCTCACGCAGCGTCTGTCCACTGCGCGAACGGATATCACGCAGCGTCTCCCCCAGTGCCTCTCGCAGGAGTGGCTCACGGGATTCTCCCCGTTCCGCCAAATCCTGTGCCGTTAACTTTGCAACCGATCCAGGCTGCTCCCCTACAGCCACCCGCGCCGACGGTGCTGTGGCATCCATGGAAGCTTCGAAAGCGGCAGCGCTATCTACCTCTGGGTAGCGAATGGTCATAAGTGCAGTATTGTTGGTCATCACTTTCTCTAACGCTTTAGAAGGCCGACCTGTTCCCAATTTTCAAAAATTCTACTCACCGTCGAGATTCTGCAACAACAGTTCTAACGCCAATACCACTGTTTGACGACGAATCTCCGCGCGCGACCCCTCTTTATTCACCGGCAACCTAACAGCAGTTACCCCATCAAGGTACGAAACTCCCGGCGGTTTCAGACCACACCAGACTTCACCTACTGGGTGCCCATCCTGCATCGCTGGACCAGCAACGCCAGTTAGCGAAATCCCCCAGTCCGCCACTGCTTTATTTGCCACTCCAAGTGCCATATACCGGGCCGTCAACTCGGACACGGGGCCATATGCGGCCAAAGCATCCTTTGGCACGTCGGCAAGCAACGCCTTCGTGTCAGTGGCGTAAGTGACCACGCCACCGCGGAGAACGGCGGAGGCTCCCGGTACGGAGGCAACTGTAGCGCAGAGAAGACCTGCGGTAAGTGATTCTGCGGCTGCAAAAGTCTCGCCACGAGCCGTAAGCGTTTGGACGAGTTGAAGCGAAACGCCATCGACACCGTCAGCGTTTTCGTCGCTCTGGGCGAGGCGTTCGACTGTGTTCACAGCTTTACCCTCCACTTAATTTCTCTACGAGACCTTTCGCGCATCCACAATGTACTGGATACCAGTACCGACGGTGACGACAATGGCGGCAACCATCACAATCCAGGACGGCCAGAACAACCAGTCCACTGGCATCAGGAAGAGCCCCACTGCTACAGACTGCAGGACCGTCTTTATCTTGCCGCCCCGAGAAGCCGGAACAACACGCCCCTGACGCAGGGCGAACATACGCCAGATGGTGATGCCACCTTCGCGAATCACGATGATGACAGTCACCCACCACGGCAGAATGTCGATGATGTTCATACCAATCAGCGCAGCCAGCATTAGAGCCTTATCGGCAATCGGATCGGCAATCTTGCCAAAGTCGGTAATGAGGTTACGGCTACGTGCGAGGTGCCCGTCCAACTTGTCAGTCGCCATCAGAAGCGCGAATACGACAAACGACCACCAGCGCCAATTGGTGGCTTCGCCGCCCTCCTGAAGAAGTACCCACAGGAACACCGGTACTCCGAGGATGCGAAGCACGGTCAGGAAATTGGGCAAGTTCCAGTTGGAAACACGGCTTGTATCAGCACTTGGAGCAGTCACAGTTGTTACCTTATCTCACAATCGTGTTCGATTAACGCCCAGGCTCGTTCTTACCGGTGTGTGAACCGTTAGTTTCGCTTCCGGCCGACGTTGACCCCTCACTGACAGAAGTAGAGGAGGCGTGAGAGCCGAGGCCATCGCGGCTTCCATCATCATCGTGGTGAACACGCGGAAGGGCAATCGCACCCATGTTTTCATCACGCTTGCTCTTGAGCCACGATGCCAGGACAGTCACCACCAGAACGATGACGATGACCGCCAGCGACGCCCAGGTCGATACTTCAGGCACCGACACGTTCTCACCGCTGTTGATAAACGGCAGGTTGTTTTCATGC
This sequence comes from Corynebacterium sp. MSK035, assembly GCF_030232615.1. Lineage (NCBI taxonomy): Bacteria > Bacillati > Actinomycetota > Actinomycetes > Mycobacteriales > Corynebacteriaceae > Corynebacterium > Corynebacterium sp. MSK035. The sequence goes on along the minus strand of NZ_JASPJP010000003.1, from coordinate 59,670 downwards.
AGTGCGTGCAACAGCAACTTCACACCAATAAAGGCCAGGATGACACCCAGGCCATAAGCCAGGTACACCAAGCGATCCAGCAGACCGTCGAGCAGGAAGTACATCTGTCGCAACCCCATGAGAGCAAGGGCATTTGCAGTAAAGACGATATATGCCTCATCCGTCAGGCCGTAGATAGCCGGGATAGAGTCAAACGCAAACATCACATCGATAAAACCGATGGACACCAGCGCGATGGCAAGTGGAGTCAAGTAACGCTTGCCGTTTTCCTTAACGGTCAGCTTGTCCTTGTTGTAATGGTCCGAAATTGGGACGATTCGACGCAGCCATTGAATCAGCTTCATATCCGACGGATCGGGTTCCGGCTTATCGACGGCTTCGTCGTACACCGTCTTGATAGCCGTGTAAATCAGGAAGATTGCAAACAGGTAGAAAACGTCAGACCACTTGGCAATAACTGCCGCACCAGCCCAAATGAACAGGCCTCTGAATACCAGCGCCATCGCAATACCGAACAGCAAAACCTTTTGTTGGTACTGGCGCGGAATCTTGAATGCGCCGATGATGAGTGCAAAGACAAATAGATTGTCTACGCTGAGCGCCTTTTCGGTGATATAGCCCGATAGAAACTCAATGCCTCGGTGGTGATCCCATAACAACCACACCATTCCGCCGAAAATTAATGCCAAGACTACGTAGAAAGCGGTCCAGATGCCGGCTTCCTTCATAGTTGGGTTATGCGGCGTGCGAACGTGTGCATAGAAGTCAAAGGCGATAAAACCCATGACGACCACAATGGTGATAATCCATACCAATGCGGGGACATGCATATTAAAAAAAGACCTCCGGTCGTGCGAACATGAACCGGAGGTCTCTCCTGCTTCTGCCATAGTGGCAAAAGTGACGGCACCGGGATTCGATGTGCGCAAGACGAGTCTGTGCGTCCAATCCGTGCTGACGATAACCGTCACGGGCTAGCGGAAAACATCCACTTTTACCGGGGATACTCCCCTCCACGTGTGCCGACTATACACGCAATCAGAAACGGCGGTAAGGCTGGGTCGTCCTACGCCATAGACTGATTCGGATCAGCGTCGACTACGTTTACTTCTTCCTTAGGAGCATCCTCCGGGTTTGCGCCCTTGATCATCCACTTAATGGTTTCGAGCTCCTCTGGTTTGACCAGCACCTCACGTGCCTTAGATCCCTCTGACGGTCCAACCACTCCGCGAGTTTCCATCAGATCCATCAGTCGACCGGCCTTGGCGAAACCGACTCGCATCTTGCGCTGCAACATCGAGGTCGATCCGTGCTGTGCGGTGACCACCAGCTCGACTGCCTGAAGCAAATCTTCCAGGTCATCTCCGATATCGGGGTCAATGTTGCGCTCAGCCTCAGCACTCTTATCCTCCGTGACACCCTCGGTGTAATCCGGCTCGGCCTGCGCCTTAGCTGCATCGACTACTGCCTGAATCTCTTCGTCTGTGACGAAGGCCCCCTGAAGACGTCGCGGCTTGCCTGCACCCTGTGGGATGAACAGGCCATCGCCCATACCAATGAGCTTTTCAGCACCGCCCTGGTCAAGAATGACGCGGGAGTCCGTGAGCGACGAGGTAGCGAATGCCAGTCTCGATGGCACGTTCGTCTTAATCAAGCCGGTGACCACATCCACAGACGGACGCTGCGTAGCCAGCACCAAGTGGATACCGGCAGCACGGGCCTTTTGCGTGATGCGCACAATCGCATCTTCGATATCGCGGGGTGCGGTCATCATCAGGTCTGCCAACTCGTCAACGACACAGACAATGTACGGGTACGGACGGTACTCGCGCTCCGAGCCAAGTGGGGTCGTAATCTCACCGGACTTGACCTTACGGTTGAAGTCCTTGATGTGACGGACGCGGGCGGCCTTCATGTCCATGTAGCGCTGTTCCATCTCTTCAACCAGCCACTGCAGAGCCGCCGCGGCCTTCTTCGGCTGAGTGATGATTGGCGTAATCAGGTGAGGAATCCCCTCATATGGAGTCAGCTCGACCATCTTCGGGTCCACCAGAATCAGGCGGACATCCTCCGGGGTCGCACGAGTCAGCAGCGAAACCAACATCGAATTTACGAACGCGGACTTACCCGAACCGGTCGAACCGGCAACGAGAAGGTGCGGCATTTTCTGGATGGAGTGCGAGATAAACTCGCCCTCAATATCCTTACCGAGACCGATCAGCATCGGGTCATCGTTCGCAACGGTCTTGGGCGCGTTGAGTACGTCGGCAAGCCGAACCATCTCACGGTCGTTGTTCGGCACCTCGATACCAACGGCCGACTTTCCCGGAATCGGAGTCAGTAAGCGGACATTGTCGGTCGCTACCGCGTAGGCAATGTTGGACTGCAGGTTCGTGATCTTCGAGACCTTCACGCCCGGGCCAAGCTCGACCTCGTAGCGAGTCACCGTCGGACCGCGAGAGAAACCAGTCACCGCAGCATCGACCTTGAATTCTGCGAATACTTCAGTAATCGCCTCAATCATGCGGTCGTTCGTCGCCGTACGTGTCTTGGGACGCTCACCTGGAATCAACAAATTAGTCGATGGCAGGTGGTAGTCAGATTCCGGCGTGCGTGCCGACGAACCGGAAGTACCCTCGGCATCCTTTTCCAATTCAGACTTCGGAGTTGTGGCCGGAATCTTAGAGGCATCGATACCAGAACGAGCGGCAATGGCATCCATTGTGCGGCGGGTAGCCTCAGACACTGCATCCCGCGAATCATCGACAGACGACTCGCCCTGCGGCGCGCTCGCCGGCTCTACGGCCTCAGGTTGAACAGCGGGCTGTTTCGGAGCTCGGGAATCGGAAACACAATTCCGTTCGCTGTTATTAGCTGCAGCAGCCTCCTGCGTCGGGTACTCGGAGTACTCGTCATAATCCTCGTCGACAGCGTGGTAGTTCGTGCCCCCGACAGCTGGAATAGTCGATTCTGTCTCAGCGGTGTCGCGATGTACTGCATCCGACTGAGCTTCCTCCACGTACTCAGCTGCCGGAAACGCCGGCTCCACTGGGGAAACTCGATTGGAGTGCGGTGCCCCATTCCGGACATCGAACACTGTGGTCTTTGCCGAATCGTAGTCGACATCCTCAACCTGACGGGCACGTCGCGGAGCCTGTCGGTTCCTCTGCGGCTCTTCGTCCAAAAGATCGTAGAGGTTACCGTCAGTATCCGGTTCGTCGTAAGGCGCGGGTTCGGGTGCGGATATACGGCTATCCGCGCCACGGCGGGACGCTCGGTAAGCAGGGCGACCGGTCGAACGAGACGAGGAATGTTGCGTGCGGCTGCTGTGGCTTGGGCGACGCTCAATTAGCTGCGTCGGCTGGTCAAAGTCCTCATCGGCATATGCGGTATCGGAATCCCAGCTCGCACGACGTTCCAGCATGTCATCGACATTGCCGTAGGGATCGTCCGATTCCGGCTCGTCGCCGGCACGACGCGAAGACCACTCGGAAAAGTTGAAGTATTCCTTAGTGGCATCGATAAGCTGGCGCACCGTCGCGCCAGAGAGCACCAGAGCGCCGTAAAAAACGATACCCAGCAACAAAACCACGGCGACCCACGAGGTAAACCCGGCTGCTAGCGGCGAACCGATATAACCACCAATTGCGCCACCAGCTGCACGTCGCCCCTGCCAGTCCGCAGGACGACCCGAGCCGATATGCACAATTGCGAGCAGCCCCACCACGATCAGCGAAGCTCCAGTGATGGTAGGTGTCAGACGTTCACGGCGCGGCATAGCATCCAGCATCATTAATACGGAAACAACACCGAGCAGCACCGGAAGTACAAAAGCGCCGATACCAATGAGCGTGCGCACTGCCGTTTCAATGAACTCCCCCACTGGCCCTGCCAGGTGGAACCATGTCGAGCCAGCGAGCACAATCGCCAACGCCAGCACGAGTAGTGCGAGGCCATCCTTCGATCCCGGTTCGCCACCCTCATCGAAGTCTGCGTCGAACTCGTCAGCTGGCACGGAGGCCGGTGCCGGCGGTTCAATTACATCGTCATAGCCGCTAGCTGCTTTACGACGCTTCCTACGGGGCTTCGTCGAAAAATCGGCGTCTCTTTCGCGCCGCGACATATTCTCCTCTTCGTTTCGCTTATTTTTGCGACCGCTGACCCGCCGGGCAAGACCGGCCACGCCGCGGGCAGTTTCAGTCCAGGCGCTGGCCAAGCTATTGGCCACGAACGACATGGCGCTAGGAGTGCGCTCGAATTCCTCCGTGGCGCTGTGCACGGGGTATCGCCGCGTGGCATCTGTCTCCGCAGAGCGGGAAGATCCACGACGATTGTCAGTTCTGGTTCGGCTGGTCGCAGACATGACCATTACCTTACAGCTAACACCGGATCGTTTTCACATTAGTCACACGCGTGTCATTGTTTAACAGGCGTGCTGTCGCGACCGTCCAGAACTGAGAACGTGATTTTAAAGACTGTTGCGCTTGATGCCCGATTCGTCACCGTCGATGGTGACGCGTACCTCGTCACGGCCATAGAGCCACAGCACCAGTTCCCCGACGCTTCCGCGGACAGTCACAACTGGAGCACCTTTAGCACTGTTGTCGATTAGGGTCACCGCAACTCCGTCGTCACGCATTAGCACCACGGTCGAGGTCGAACCGCGCAACATCATACGGCCGGCAGTAGTGACCAGACGCCACAGGTCCGACACTCCGGAGGGCGGCAGCTGACGAACGGTCCAGCCTTCCTGGGCACGACGGACATCCTCGTGATGGACGAAGTTCTCCGCAGCGTTGACGTAGCGGTCTGCCCAGTTCATTGGATTCCATCGCGGAGCACCACTACCCCACTTCCCCACCACTTCGACGTAGGGCATTCGATTGACCTCAGCGGTAACAGCATCGAGGCGGTCCGAAAGCGCCTTGACGAACATCCCGCCCGCGGCATCCAGACGGTTTTCACGAATGTACAGGTGGTTGGCAAGATCCCGGGTCGTCCACCCCTCGCACAAGGTCGGGGCGTCGGGGCCGACGCTGAGCAGTAGATTAGCTAGGTCTTCACGTTCCCGTTCAGCAAGAGTCATAGCTCCAGCCTAGACCAGGCACGGAGAAGCCCGCATCCACACGGTTGTAGGTGGATGCGGGCTCTTACGCTAAAAGACGCTCTAGAAATTTAGATACTTTCGCGCGACTCCTGGATTTCCTCATCGGTAACCTCTTCGGCTGCCTCAGAGGACATCGGCACGATTGTCGGAACAACCATCGGGCTGCGACGCCACTTCTGGTTAATGACACGCTCGGTGCGGCGACGAACTTCCTGAGCCATACGGTACGGGTTGTTCTCGCCACTGCCAGCCAGGTCAAAGAGAGTATCGTCAACGACCTGCTCGACGGTTTCGAGCACTTCCTTGGCGTCGTCCGAGTAACCGCGAGCCTGAGCCCGTGGCTTCTCCAACGGGCGGCCAGTGCGGTTATCAATGACGGCTGTGACGGTGATAAGACCACCTTCACGCATTTCAGCACGGTCTGCCAGCACGTCAGCGTCGACGTCACCCATGGTGACGCCATCGACGTAGAGGTTACCGACCGGAACCTGGCCAACTACACGAGCGCGGCCATCAACGAGGTCGACTACCACACCGTTCTGAGCCAGGACAACGTTCTCTGGCTTCACGCCAGTGGACACAGCCAGCTCCTTGTTGGCACGGAGGTGGCGCCACTCACCGTGAATCGGCATGACGTTCGACGGACGAGCTGCGTTGTAGAGGAACAGCAGCTCGCCGGCAAAGCCGTGACCGGAGGTGTGAACCTTCGCATCCTTACCGGTGATAACCGTGGCACCAATTTGGGCCAGCATGTTGATAACGCCGAAGACTGCCTCTTCGTTACCGGGTACCAGCGAAGAACTGAGGATAATCAGGTCGCCATCACGGACGGTGATCTGACGGTGCTCACGGCGGGCCATGCGAGACAGCGCAGCCATTGGCTCACCCTGCGTACCGGTAGTCACCAGCACGACCTTGTGGGGCGCCATGCGAGCGGCCTCGTTCATTTCCACAATGGTATTTTCCGGAGCGGTCAGCAGCCCCAATTCCTGCGCGATGCGCATGTTGCGAATCATAGAGCGACCGTTGAAGGCAACCTTGCGGCCAGCCTTAACAGCTGCGTCGATGACCGCCTGCACGCGGTAAACATTCGATGCGAAGGCCGCGACGATAACGCGCTGCTTGGCATCCATAATCAGACGGCGCAGAGTTGGAGCCAGCTCCGCCTCGGATCCCGAGAAGCCCGGAATCGTAGCGTTGGTGGACTCACACAAGAAGAGGTCGATTCCCTCATCACCGTAGCGGCTCAGCGCCGGCAGGTCAGTCGGCTTTCCGTCCGGCGGGGTCTGATCCATCTTCACGTCACCGGTGTGGACGACCATGCCGGCTCCGGTCTTAATGACGATGCCAAGGCACTCCGGAATCGAGTGGTTGACATTGAAGAAACGCAGATCGAACGGGCCACGCTGAATGTGGCTGGTGTCGTTGACCTCGATGACCTTCGGGCGCTGACGGTGTTCCTGTGTCTTGGCCTGAATCAGTGCCAGGGTAAAGCGAGAAGCAATAATCGGGATGTCCGCGCGCTGCTTGAGCAACCAAGGGATAGCACCGATGTGGTCCTCGTGACCGTGGGTGACCACGAGAGCTTCCACGCGATCCCACTTGTCTTCCATGTAGGAGAAGTCAGGCAGGATCAGGTCAACACCCGGCTCATCCGAGCTCGGGAACAGCACGCCGCAGTCGACGATGATCAGGCGGTTCTTGTACTCCAACACGGTCATATTGCGACCGATTTCGGAAATACCGCCCAGTGCAACCACGCGCAGGCCGTCCTTGGGGGCCTTCGGCGGTGCAGGAAGACGCTGGGTCAAGTCCGCACCCTGCATCGACTGGACTACGTTACGACGGTTGCCACCGCGTCCGCCACGGCCACCCCTCGAACTATTTCCGCGATTACCTCCACGGCCACCGCGACCACCGCGGGAACCGCGGTTGGAAGAATTCGAGGAACCTTGGGACTTCTTAGCGTTACCGGAGTTCTTACGCTCACCGGAACGCTGCGAGGACTTCGAGCCGTTGGATTTAGCTCCACCCTTGTCGGAACCCTTGGATGCAGAGTTATTGGACTGCTCTGCTGCAGCCACGTCGGACTCGGAAGGCGGACCAGCCTTACGAGTTACCTTGCGGGCGCGATTGCGTCCTTCAGCCACTACAGAACACCTGCCTTCCGCATAGCTTCTTCAAGCACCTCAAGCTGCTGGTCATTTGCTGCAATTTGCGGCAAGCGTGGATCTCCTATCTCAATGCCCTGCAGACGCAGAGCGGATTTAGCAAAACTTACACCGCCAAGTGCAGCCTGAGCGGCAAACAGCGGAGTCATCTTCGCGTGGGCAGCCTGCGCACCAGCAAGGTCTCCCTTGTCAAAGCAAGAGCGCACCTCAGCCAGCAGCTGCGGGGCTGCATGTCCAATAACGGAAATAAACCCGGTGGCGCCAATAGACAGCCACGGAAGGTTCAGCACATCGTCACCGGAGTACCACGCCAAATCAGTATTAGCGATAATGCCGGCGGCAGCTCCCAAATCCCCCTTGGCGTCCTTAACAGCCTGGATTCTCGGGTGCTCCGCCAACCGGTAAATGGTATCAACTTCAATCGGAATAACCGAACGCGGTGGAATGTCATACAGACACACCGGCGCCTCGGTTGCGTCAGCCACTGCCGTAAAGTGACGGTACAGCCCCTCCTGGGACGGCTTGGAGTAATACGGCGTGACGACGAGCAGCGCATCCGCGCCCGCCTCCACAGAAGCCTTTGCCAGCTCGATGGACCCGGCCGTGTCATTGGTGCCGGCACCGGCCACGAGCTTAACCTCGTCACCCATCTCTGCACGGACAGCTCGGAGAAGCTCAAGCTTTTCCTCAACCGTCGTAGTAGGCGACTCGCCGGTAGTACCGGCCAGAATGAGTGCATCGCAGCCACCGTCTACAAGATGACCAGCGAGCTGCACACCCGCCTTGACATCGAGGTTTCCGTCCTTATCAAAAGGGGTCACCATAGCTACGGCGACGGTGCCGAAAATGTCAGCACCGCGAGTTGACGCAATTCCTGTGCTCATTGTTGACTACCTTTTCTTAAAAATCTCAATCGACTATATCTTCACACTGTACGTGCGATTACCCCTCGAAGGCGTAAGGACTCGACGCGACGACCGACCCATCCTTCAGAGTGTTAATCTCAAAATCCCCAAAAGCAACAGGAGCACAGCGCTGCAGCTCCCGCAGGCAAGCCACTGCCAACTCCCGAATTTCAGCATCGGCATGCTCAGTCGCACGCATCGAAATGAAGTGGCGCCAAGACCGGAAATTACCAGTAACCACGATTCGAGTTTCGGTGGCATTGGGCAAAACCGCCCGGGCTGCCTGGCGTGCCTGCTTTCGCCGCAAGATAGCGTTGGGCTCGTCGGCCCACTTCTCTTCCAGTGCGTCTAATAACTCACCATAGGCGAAACGGGACTGATCAACCGCGCTTTCGAAAACTCGCAACAGATCCGGGTCCTCCGCAATTGCGGGAGGAACCACAACATTGTTGGAACTGGCCGGCACAAACCGCTGCGACAACTGCGAAAAGGAAAAGTGGCGGTGCCGTGTGAGTTCATGTGCACACGAGCGCGACAGCCCACGAACATAGATGCTTGCACTTGCGTGTTCAAAAAGTGAGGTGTGGCCTACCTCAAGCACATGTCGCAGATATCCCCTATTCGTCGCCGTTCGTGGATTGGGCTTGTCCCACGTTTCATAACAAGCCCTGCCGGAGAACTCAATCAATGCTTCCCCACCATCGGCATCGGTATCAAAGTCGATGTCCTCCGGCGGGAAGAAGTTGGTCGCGGCGATTAGCTGCGCCTTGAGAGTGACATTTTCAGACATTTTCAGTTAACTCCCGGCCATTAAAGTCCCAGGAACGGCTCCAGTCCCACAGTCAGGCCCGGAAAATCCTCAATCTTGCGCACACCCAGCAGAACGCCTGGTACGAAGCTGGTGCGCGAGTAGGAGTCCTGCTTGATGGTGAGCGACTGCCCTTCTGCACCAAAGATAACGGTCTCGTGAGCCACCGAACCGGTCATACGGACTGCGTGCACCGGAATGCCCTCGACCTCAGCACCGCGAGCACCATCGAGAGTTTGCTCAGTGGCGTCCGGCTGCTCCCCCATGCCGGCTTCCTTGCGAGCACGAGCAATAGCCTCAGCAGTGTGGATAGCGGTGCCCGAGGGGGCATCCTTCTTAAAAGGGTGGTGCATTTCGATAACTTCAGCGGAATCGAAGTACGGAGCGGCTAGCTCCGCCATCTTCATCGTCAGTACCGCGGAGATTGCGAAGTTCGGTGCAATAAGAACATTGGCCTCACCGTCGGCGTCGTCAAGCCAGCGCTGCACCTGATCGAGGCGCTCCTTGGTAAAGCCCGTAGTACCCACGACGGCGTTGATGCCATTCTTAATGCAGAACTCAAGATTGCCCATCACAGCGTCGGGCTGAGTAAAGTCAACAATGGTCTGCACACCAGCGGTGACAAGTTCATTCAGGTCATCGCCAGAGTCGAGACCCGCTGCCAGCTCCAAATCGTCGGCGGCTTCAACTGCCTCGCAGATGGTGGACCCTACCTTGCCCTTGGCGCCAAGTACGCCGACCTTGATATTGCTCACAGCTCTCTTGTCCTTTCCCAACGGGTTCATCTCTATCCCTTACCTTAGAATGTGTTGGGCAACTTGTGTGCCAATGCCCCCGTCGGCTTTGCCGTTTTGTCGGCTTACGATGGGGATTTTCTTGCGCTAAGCCGCAACATCTTAGAAAATTACTTATTTCAGTACCTATATCTAGAAAGTGACTTCTCTTGGTTTCTGAATCTGAAGATTCCGAATTGAGCCCAAGTTCGGAAGCAGCACAGGCCAAAGCGCCGAAAAACGCTTACATGGCCATTTATGTGCTACTAGCTGCGGCATTCATGGCTATCTTGAACGAGACGGTCATGAGTGTCGCAATTCCCGTCATCAAGGCGGACCTCGGAATCAGCGCAGCTACCGCAGGCTGGCTGACAACATCGTTCCTACTGACCATGGCAGTTGTCATTCCGGTCACTGGATTTCTCATTTCGGCAGTGCCGTTCCGCATTCTTTTCGCGGTCAGTCAAGGACTATTCGTCGTGGGCACTCTCATCGGTGCTTTCGCGCCAAACTTCGCGATCGTTCTGCTCGCACGCATTGTCCAAGCGTCCGGTACCGCAGTGCTGCTGCCGCTGCTGATGACCACGGTGCTCAACGTAGTACCGGAGCATGAGCGCGGGCGCATGATGGGACGAATGAGCGTGGTCATCGCTGTCGCGCCTGCTATCGGACCGACCATCTCCGGTCTCATTCTGGAGATTGCCAATAACAATTGGCATGCGCTTTTCGACACGATGTTGCCACTCGGCCTAATTGTGCTGGTAGTGGGTGTCATTCTCGTTCCCAATATTGAGGAAAACTCCGCGAAGTCCATCGATATCCTCTCGGTGTTCCTCAGTGCCGGCGCATTCGGTCCGCTGGTGTACGCGCTGAGCCGCGTGGGCGCAGAGTTTTCGCTTATCGACGGAATCCTGTGCGCAGTCGGCATCGTGCTGTTGGTGTTCTTCATCATGCGCCAGCGCCGTTTGGCACCGCACAACCGAGCTCTGCTGGATCTTCGAACCTTCCGCACAAAGAGCTTTAGGCTGTCCACAATCATTCTGACCATTGGTTTCATGCTGATGTTCGGTGTGATCATCATTTTGCCGCTCTACCTCAATCTGCGAGGTGTCGACGTCAAGACTATTGGTGTGATTGTGATGCCTGGTCCACTGGTTATGGGCCTTATGGGACCGGCTGTCGGCCGGCTCTTTGACAGCTATGGTCCGCGCCCACTGGCAATTCCCGGCTCCATTGTCCTTGCCCTCGGTCTTTTCGGGCTCGGCTTCATCTCAGCATCGACTCCGCTATGGTGGATTGTCGCCTGCCACATCGTCCTTGAGATTGGCCTGGGGCTGCTGTTTACTCCGCTGTTCACATTCGGTCTTGGTGATCTTCCGAAGCGCCTCTACCCGGATGGTTCAGCAATCATGAACACGCTACAGCAGGTTGCCGGCGCTGTCGGTACCGCACTGTTTGTGGCGCTGTCAGCTGTTATTGCCACTGGCCTGTCCGGCACTGGTGCAGCAGCTCCTGCCGCCGACGACTTGATTCGTGGCTATAGCATTGCGATGTTTACCGCCGCGGGATTTGCCGTGGTGCTAATCTTCCTCACCACGCTGCTCAAGCCGCAGCGGAAGAAGATTGCATTACAGTAGCCCCCCCCCCAAGACCGGGGGGGGAATACCGCCTAAACTAGGCGGCTTGCTCCCGGCCCGGGATTTCCAACGAAAAACTCCGGTTCCGGCATTCCTCTGTCACGGAAGGCCGACGCAACTGCATTCGCTGCAGCACTGACACGGTCGTGTGGCAGCAGCGCAATGGCACTGCCGCCAAAGCCACCGCCAGTCATTCGGGCACCAAGCGCCCCCTGCTCAAGCGCTACGTCCACAGCAAGATCCAGCTCTGGACAGGAAACTTCGTAGTCATTCCTCAGCGAAAGATGGCTTGCCACCATCAACGTGCCAAAGGCCTCGAAGTCCCCCTCGGAAAGCTTTTCAATCGCCTGTGCCGTCCGGTCAATTTCGGTAACAACGTGACGTACTCGGCGCGCCACGGTATCAACCCATTGATCCCTATCTGCCTCAGCTGGGACGTTCTCCTTCGCCCAATTGATAGCAGCACCAACTGCATCATCCAGACCGCGGAAATCAGATACCCCAAGACCATTTGTCACGGCATCGATGATTCCGCGACGCGTCGCATACTGACCATCCGAGAGACTATGCCGAACGTTGGTGTTGATTACCAAAACCTCTAGGTCCTCGTCTGCGAAAGCAGCCTTTACAAGCTGGTCAGAACTCTTCGCAAAATCAATCACCAGTGCGTGGTTTTCCTTGCCCTTGATGGAAATACGCTGATCCAGACCGCCGGTAGAGGCACCAATGACCTCATTTTCTGCGCGGATAGCCGCCTCAACAATTCCCTGCTGCTCTTCATCGTTTGGTGCGCGCCCGTGGACGAGCTCAAAGGCTGCAACGCCGACAGAACACTCCAGAGCGGCGGAGCTGGAGAGCCCGGAACCGATCGGAACATCGGAGGAAATCGCAATGTCAAGGCTTGGACAATCCGCGGGCAACAGCCCTGCCTCACGCATAGCCCAGATAGTGCCAACTGCGTATCCCGTCCAATTTGCAGGAGAGTTCGGACCGACATCGGACATTGCGATAGCAACCGGCTTGTCACCGTCTGCGGCGTCGTCCTTGTCCATCAAGTCCGAAACAACTCGCACTGTCCACGAGTCACCAGCAGCCTGGGCACCCACCGCTGCGAAAGTACTCTGTGCCAACGCGAATGGCAGACAGATACCACCGGCATAATCGACATGCTCGCCAATCAGGTTGACTCTGCCTGGGGCGCGGAAGACGCCCTGTGGTTCCGAACCGAAACTGCGGCGGAATTGCTCAGTTACGTCAGATACCGCCTGTTTATGGGAGCGAGTGGGAAGCCAGCGAGTCTGGCCAACTTCCCGGAAGCGGTCAGCGATTGCCTCCGGGGTCGTGTCCGAAATCCAGGCTCCTTGCCCGGACTCTGAACCCGCGAGGAACTTCATGCGTCCTGCAGAGCGCATCATGGAATAGAGCTGCAGGTGGAGGCGGCCAAACTGGTGATCCTCGCCTACCGGAGCTTGGTTCCATGCTGCGATGTACGGCGTTTTGTCGATGCCGGAGAAGAATCGGTCAATACGTCGCAGCAGGTCAAGGTACATTGCTGTCAGTTCGTCCTTCTCCGCATCGGTCAGCTCCTGAAAACTACCGACAGCGCGGTTAGCCATAATCATGACTTCGACTGGCCACTTAGCTGCAGCTGGGACGAATGCGGTGAAGTACTCCCCTTCTGCGATGATCCGTCGACCTGAAGCCTTTTCGGCCTCCAGGACATCCTCAAAGAGGTCACGACCGGTGGTTTCGAAGTGGGCTTTCGCGCGTGAAACAATGGCTGCCGCACGTGGGGGCAGATACGGGTACGAGTAAATCTGCCCATGAGGATGCTGCAGCGTTACCCCAATTTCCTTGCCCCTGTTTTCAAAGGGGAACACCAACCTCACACCTTCGAGCTTGCTGAGTTCCGCAGTGCGGTGCGCCCACGCTTCAATAACGGTGCGAGCACGAGTAAAGGTCAGATCCCGGAAGGAGTCCGAAACATTCGGGGTAAAGCAGACAACCTCGCACCGAGCCAAGGCCGGCTTCCGCGGGAAAATCTCGGCGCCGTCGACAGTTTGGGCAAAGTCATCCGGAACTTCCATGTGCATGGAAAGCGAAGGGAAGCGGTTTTCAAAAACCACCACGTCGTAGTCACTGGCAGGCACCTCTGTGGGAAGTTGTTCCGGCAGCGTCGGAGCTAGTGGGTTCTCACCAGCAGGAGGCATAAAGGTGCGGTTCATGCGGTGCGCCGCGTAGCAGTACCAATCACCTGTCAGCGGATCTTGGCGCAGCTCCGACTCCGTAATCGCCTGTGGCAAATCACGTTCGTCGGTTAACTTTCGAGTCTTTTTGCCCGAGACATAGTCCGGTTCATCGTCGAAGTAGATTAGCTCGCGACCGTCGGCAAGCGTAGTGCGCGTTACCGAAAAAGCGTGAGAAGGCTGGTCATCGGTTGTCATTTTTACTCCTTATGATTCTTCGACAACCGTTGGGCGCAGTTTTGCCCAGGCATAGAAAACGATTGCAAAGAGAAGCAGGGCTATGCCGCTGTACAGGTTATACATCGGCTCTTTGGCAACACTGGTCTCCGGGTTAACTCCAGGATCGAGGAACAGCCACGACAGCAGCAAAATGATGCCGTAAAGACCAAGCAGCGCCCCAATGACATTGCGAATGTCAAAGGCACCTGCTTTCTTATTACCGGTGCTGATAGTCGCTTCTACAGTTGAATTGTTGTGTGTCCGTGACATGATTTCTCACTAGCTCCTATGCGAAAACGATGTTAAGAACTACGGCCATCACCAGGCACAAAATACCCAGCGGAACAGTTCGCTGTAACAATGGCAGCTCTGCCTCAGCAGCGTCTGTGAAGTGAGCCTTCGGCGTGACGGACTTGACGAAGCCCACCAGCTCCTCATCGGGTTTCGGCGTTGTCATGAGCGAAACGACCACAGCCACCACAATATCGACGACGAATGCCACGGAGGCGGCAGCGAACGCAGTGCCTTGCCCCGGCAGCTCAAAGATGGTTGCGCTTGCCGACGTGAACTCGGAGATGTACCAGTACAAAATCGCAGCACCCGTTCCTGCGAGCAGAGACGTCCAACCTGCTGTCGGCGTCATGCGCTTCCAGAACATACCGATAAGGAAGGTAGCGAACAACGGTGCGTTGAAGAAGCCGAATAGCGTCTGCAGGTAGTCCATGACGTTGCCGAAATTATCGGCAATCAATGCGGTGAACACTGCGATGCCGGTCGCGCCAATGGTAGCGATACGACCAACCTTGAGGTAGTAATCATCTGCTCGATTTTTGACGACGTAGGTCTGCCAAATGTCGTAGCTAAAGACTGTGTTGAACGCGGAGATATTCGCCGCCATACCTGCCATAAAGGCTGCTAGTAGCCCTGCAATAGCGATGCCCAGCAGGCCGTTGGGAAGCAAATCTCTCATTAGGTACAGAATTGCGTCGTTAGGCTTGGCAGTCTGATCCATGATGGGTGCGACAGTCGCGCCGGCGATCATGCCCGGCAGCACCACGATGAACGGAATGAACATCTTTGGAAACGCGCCGATAATTGGAGTCTTGCGTGCGGCCGACAGCGAATCGGCTGCCATGGATCGCTGAACCTCCACGAAGTTCGTTGTCCAATAGCCAAAGGACAGCACGAATCCCAAACCGAATACCAATCCGATGACTGAAACTACCGGGTTGTCAAAACCAGAAATATCCGTGCCCGGCCAGGTGTGGAAGTGCGATTCAGTGGCAACTTTTTCCTTAAGCCCCGACCAGCCGCCGACGCTGTGCAGACCGATTAGAGTCAGTGGCATTAGAGCTGCGACAATCACGAAGAACTGAAGTACCTCGTTGTAAATCGCTGCGGACAGTCCGCCCAACGTGATGTAGGACAGCACAATGACTGCAGCGACGACCAATGTCAGCCACAGTGGCCAGCCGAGTAGCGCATTGACCACTTTGGCCAGCAGCAAAAGGTTGATACCCGCGATGAGCAGCTGCGCGACGGCGAATGAAATCGCGTTGACAAGGTGCGCTCCGGGACCAAAACGACGCAGCATGAATTCTGGTACTGAGCGAACCTTGGAGCCATAGTAAAAGGGCATCATGACAATGCCCAGGAACACCATGGCGGGAACCGCACCAATCCAGAAGTAGTGCATGGTCTGGAAACCGTATTCCACACCATTTGCGGACATACCGACGATTTCCACTGCGCCTAGGTTGGCTGAGACGAACGCCAACCCTGTCACCCAAGCCGGCAGTGAGCGCCCAGAGAGGAAGAAGTCAATGGAGCTGGACACTTTGGCTCGTGCAGCCCAGCCAATGCCTAGGACGAATAGGAAGTATAGGGCAACAATGGAGTAATCCACCCATGATGCCTCGAGCCGTAGGGCTGATTGCGCCACTATCACGACGGCCTCCTCACAATTAGGGAGTCAAAACGTATTCAGGAAATGCACGAATTGGGATTTCTTTTTCTCGGCACCTGGCTGGTGCACGCCCATCAAGGCCGTGAAAGTGGCTCGACCTACCCCGAAGTGTGGGGCCAGATAGCCACTATCCGGAACAAAAGGAAGACCTATTCTTTTACATTCGTCCCCAAGTGTATTTTCCATTCTTAATTCCAGGTGAATTAATTAAGAAGGTTTTAACCCGATTGAGGGGGCTGCACTCTTCTGCGCTGGGAAAACTATTTTCCGCCCGTTTCCGCGCGCAGTCCCATGGCAAGAGTTGTTGTCTCTCCAGCCTGAACTCGCAGCAAACCGGTACCGGAGCGTAGCGCATCCGGCGGACATGTCATTGGCTCCACCGCAATCGCATTCCCGTGCCCAGGAAATCCTTCTCGTCGTCCAGCGTCGGCAACATAGACCTGGAAGAAGCGGAATTCATCATCGGCCCAGAGCACAGCACCCTTGCCATTTGGTCCAACCAAATGTGCTTCACGACGGCACGGTGAGTGACTCCCCGCTGCCTCCGCGGCAGCAAAGAAGCAGTGATCCAGCCACAGTCCATCCAGGGATACCCCCTCTCGAAGGCTGGGAACCACTGTCTCCGCTGGCACCGCTGGGCCGGCGGGCAAGTTTCGAATTGGCTCCAGTGGCAGGTTGTTATCAACGGGCAACCGTAGTGTGCAACTGCCGAAGTCAGCGCCCAACGCGCTTAAATAGGGATGCCAGCCCAGACCAAACGGGCACTCCCTATCGCTGCGATTATGCACTGTGAACTCCGCCGATAGGCCATCTGCAGACGTGACTTGCCAGCGCACGGTCATACCGAGTTCCCAAGGCCAGCCCGGTTGCGGCTCAACTTCCACGCCCAAGGTGACGCTGCTGTCATCAGAATCGACCACAGACCAAACGCGATCTGCAACAAATCCGTGAATAGCATTCGCCCGGGACGGCTCCGAAATATCTAGTCGATGGACTTCCCCATCAAAGATGAATACTCCGTCAGCGACCCTGTTCGGCCACGGAGCCAGGAGCGTACCTGCGGACAACGGTGGATTGAACCCTTTGGGATAGTCAGTCAGCAGTGGCAGGCCACAGTACTCCAGTGATCTCGGTCCACCACCGAACTGGGAAATACTTGCGACATAGCCACCGGCCGCAATGTCGATGAATTCATGATCGTGCGCGACAAGTTGCATGCGCAAATTACCTTCCACGTGGGTTCGAAAATTAATCCCTTCGAAACCCGAGATTAACCCAAAACAAAAGCGCGGTTAGGTCAATTTGTGACCTAACCGCGCCATCGCTACACGCGTTGTTGGAGGCTACCTAAAGCACATCCTCCGTCGCCAAGCATTAATCGTCTTCGACCGGAACCAGCGAGATCTTGCCGCGGTTGTCGATATCAGCGATTTCGACCTGAATCTTGTCGCCGACATTGATGACATCCTCGACCTTCTCGATGCGCTTGTCGCCACCGAGCTTGGAGATGTGGATCAGACCGTCACGGCCCGGAGTCAGGGAGACAAAAGCACCGAAAGCGACAGTCTTCACGACAGTGCCCAGGTAGCGTTCGCCGACCTTCGGCAGCTGCGGGTTAGCAATGGCATTAATCTGCTCGATTGCAGCGTCCGCGGCCTTACCGGAAGTTGCCGAGACAAATACGGTGCCGTCGTCCTCGATAGAGATATCAGCACCGGTTTCCTCGGTGATGCCGTTGATGGTCTTGCCCTTCGGACCGATGAGCTCACCGATCTTCGAAGCCGGAACCTTAACGGTGGTGATCTTCGGAGCGAGACCACTCATCTCGTCCGGAGACTCGATGACCTCAGCCATGGTGGACAGGATGGCCAGACGTGCATCACGAGCCTGGGACAGAGCATCGGCCAGAACCTTCGACGGAATACCGTCGAGCTTGGTGTCCAGCTGCAGTGCGGTAATGAAGTCCGCAGTACCAGCGACCTTGAAGTCCATGTCACCGAATGCGTCTTCGGCACCGAGAATATCGGTCAGTGCGACGAAGCGGTTCTCACCGTCAACCTCGCCGGAAACCAGGCCCATGGCGATACCGGCAACCGGAGCCTTCAGCGGCACACCGGCGTTGTACAGCGACAGAGTCGAAGCACAGACCGAGCCCATGGAGGTCGAACCATTGGATCCAAGAGCCTCGGAGACCTGGCGAATGGTGTACGGGAATTCCTCGCGGGACGGCACGACCGGCAGCAGAGCGCGCTCAGCCAGTGCCCCGTGACCAATCTCGCGGCGCTTCGGAGAGCCAACACGACCGGTCTCGCCGGTGGAGTACGGCGGGAAGTTGTAGTGGTGGATGTAGCGCTTGGAGGTAACAGGAGTCAGCGAGTCAATCTGCTGCTCCATCTTCAGCATATCCAAAGTGGTGACACCCAGAATCTGGGTCTCGCCGCGCTCAAACAGCGAAGAGCCGTGGGCACGCGGAATCAGACCGACCTCAACGCCCAGGTCACGAATGTCGGTGACACCGCGACCATCGATGCGGAAGCCCTCAGCCAGAATCTTCTCACGGACAATCTGCTTCATCACTGCGTTGTATGCAGCGCGAATCTGCTTAGATGCAGCTTGCTCGTCGACATCATCGGATACGAAGCGCTCCAGCAGCTGCCCCTCGACGTCCTCCATGTACTCATTGGTGGCGTCATCTCGTTCCTGCTTACCCGGAATGGTGAGCAGCTTGGCCAGCTTCTTAGCGGACTTCTTCTCGACTGCGTTAAAAATCTCATCGCTGTATGCCGGGAACAGCGGGAACTCCTGCGTTTCCTTCGCTGCGCGCTCAGCCAGACCCTTCTGTGCCTCACACAGAACCTTGATGTGCGGCTTTGCTGCCTCGAGGCCAGCGGCGACGATGTCCTCGGTCGGCGCCGGTGCACCGTCAGCAATACGCTTGACGACGGTCTCCCCTGCTCCGGCCTCCACCATCATGATGGCGACATCTTCGACGTTCTTGCCGCGACGCTTGCGGGTGACGATACGGCCAGCGACGACCATCTCGAACAGAGCCTGCTCGTGCTGCTCCTCGGTCGGGAAAGCGACCCATGCACCCTCTGGGTGCTTGTCATCAGCAACAAGCGCGATGCGGACGCCACCGACAGCGCCGGAGACCGGCAGCCCGGAAAGCTGAGTTGCAGCTGACGCGCCGTTGATTGCGACAACGTCGTAACGGTCCTTCGGATCCCAGGACATGACGGTGACAACAACCTGTACCTCGTTGCGCAGGCCCTTGACGAAGGTCGGACGCAGCGGACGGTCAATCAGACGACATGCCAGGATGGCATCGGTAGACGGGCGGCCCTCACGGCGGAAGAACGAACCCGGAATCTTGCCCGCAGCGTACATACGCTCTTCAACGTCGACGGTCAGCGGGAAGAAATCAAAGCCCTCGCGGGGCTGGTTGGAAGCGGTGACGGTGGACAGGAGCATGGTCTCCTCGTCCAAGTAGGTGGTCACCGAACCATCGGCCTGACGAGCCAGCTGGCCCGTTTCAAAGCGAATGGTGCGGGTGCCGAAATCACCATTGTCGATGGTGGCAACGGCCTCGGTAATACCGAAATCCTCATCAAAGAAAAATTCAACAGCCTTGCTGTTGGCCATAGGTTTCTTACTCCTAGAAATAGCGGCGATCATCGATGTCGCCTGTAAAAGATCGAATGAACTTCGTTTGCGTCACGCATTCTACCAGCTAACGCGGAAAGTTCTCGTATTGGACGGATCGGAGATCTCTCACTGCATCTGGGTTCTTGCACCTACGCGGGGTTCTAGGAGTTTGCGGGGCGGGGGGCACTTATCGATGACTTTTCTTGACTCATCGATGGTTTACCGTGTCTTATCGACGAATTACCGTGTCTTATCGATGGTGCCCCGGCACTTATGCGCACGCTTTCGATCAGCCCCTCCACCTGTCGATGAGGTATTCACTTGTGGCCACGCTACAGCGCATCGATGAGTGAATACCACAACGACAAGTGATCAAAAAAAAAGACCCGCCGTGAGCTTCCATCCAATGGAAACCCAAACGGCGAGTCTAAAAAGCTTAAAAGCCTTGAATTAACAGAGCAACTTACACCAATGAAGCTCTGACAAACAGGACCTTAAGGAGAACCTTAGCGACGCAGACCCAGGCGCTCGATCAGCTTACGGTAGCGCTCAACGTCGTTGTCCTGCAGGTACTGCAGCAGGCCCTTGCGGCGACCGACCAGCAGCAGCAGACCACGACGGGAGTGGTGATCGTGCTTGTGGAACTTCAGGTGCTCGGTCAGCTGACGAATACGTGCGGTCAGCAGTGCAACCTGAGCCTCCGGGGAACCGGTGTCGGTCTCGTGCAGGCCGAACTCCTTGAGAATCTCAGCCTTTTCTGCAGTGTTCAAAGCCATGTAAATCTAACTCCTTGAATCAAATTATGGTCGTTTTTTCAGTCCACATTCTCGGCTTTCCCGGAACCAAACAGCGTCTGGCAACTGGTTCCTCGCAACTGCTTGTGGACCGCAGTCACAGCCGACGTTTTACTTTAACAGCTAATCGGTCTTAGCCAAAATGGCTTCGGTGTCTGCCACGTCCTGGTTCATCCGGTCAATGAGCTCCTCGACCGAGTCGAACTTCTCCATGCCGCGAATCCGGTCGACAAACTCAACCTGCCCAGCGGTGCCGTAGAGGTCCGCATGACGGTCAATCACGTAGGCCTCGACCGTTCGATCAGTGTCTCCAAAGGTCACATTAGTGCCCACCGACACGGCCGCTGGGTAGCGCACCCCAAACTCGATATCGCCCTTCGGGTCCGGCTCCGGGCGGGCTGCCGTCGGCTGAACCGTGAACCATGCCGCGTAGACACCATCAGCCGGGATTGCCAGGCCCTCAGCGAAGTCAATATTGGCGGTCGGAAAGCCCAGCTGCGCTCCTCCACGCCCCTGACCTGGAAGAACATCACCATCGACACGGTAGAAGTACCCGAGACACGAGGCGGCTGCGGACACCGCACCGTCGGCAAGCAAACCGCGAATACGTGTCGACGAAACACGTTCGGTCGAGTCCGCGGCAGTGACGTCGAGAAGGTCGACGATGGTGACGTCGACCCCACACTTACGGCCGTGCTCCGGCATAGTCTCGGCGGTACCTGCGGCCTTCTGCCCATAGGTGAAGTTCTGGCCAACGAAGACGGCCTGTGCATTCAGCTTGTCGCGGACAACGGTGCGTACAAAGTCTTCTGCGGGGATGCTGGAGAAGTTCTTGTCGAAAGGCACGACAAGCATGGCATCGATTCCCTCCGCTTCTGCCAGCTCGGCGCGACGGGACACGGTGGACAGTGCCGGCGGCACCTTATCCGGGGCAAACAGCGCTACGGGATTGGGATCGAAAGTCATCAACAGCGACTTCACGCCACGAGCGCGAGCGTCACTGACCGCAGCAGCTATCAGGCGCTTATGCCCAAGATGAATACCATCGAACACTCCGATGGTTACGACCGTGTCCCCCAGGTCTTCGGGTGCATTGTCCAAGCCATACCAAATCTCCACAAAGAGCCAGTGTAACTGGTCACCGTTTAACACACCGCATATAGCGCAACATAGGATTGCGTCTATGACCGACTTCGATCCGATTGCAGACTCCGGCATTGTTATCGTCGACAAGCCCCAAGGCTGGACAAGCCACGATGTAGTGGGCAAACTCCGTCGCATCTTCCGCACCAAGAAGGTCGGCCACTCCGGTACCCTCGACCCAATGGCCACCGGTGTGCTCGTCCTCGGCATCGGCCGCGGCACCCGTTTCCTGCCACATGTCCACGCCGACACGAAGTCCTACCAAGCCACCATTCGACTCGGCGCTGCCACGCTTACCGACGACGCCGAAGGCGAGTTGCTCTCCGAATCCTCGGCGGCATCGGTGACTGATGAAATGGTTCGAGCGGAAATTGCGAAGTTCACCGGCACAATCATGCAAAAACCCGCGGCGGTATCAGCGGTGAAGATTGACGGTGTCCGCGCCTACGAGCGCATCCGCCGTGGTGAGAAGGTCGATATCCCTGCGCGCCCAGTGACGATCACCCGCTATGAGGTTCTGGACATCCGCCACGACTCCGATCCTTCGCGCCCCGGGGAGCGCATCGATATCGACGTGGAGGTCGACTGCTCTGCCGGCACTTTCATCCGCGCCCTAGCTCGTGACTTGGGGGATGCACTGAGAGTCGGTGGTCATCTCACTGCTCTGCGGCGTACTGCCGCCGGCGTTTTCACTATTGATGAGGCGTTGACTATCGACGAGCTCACGGCGAAGGCCGAGCAGTTCGACACCGCCCATCCAGAAATTGCGGAGATGCGACGCCCAGTCCCGGAGCGCGCCGCTTCCTTGCTGCCGATGAGTCTGGACGAGGCCTGCCTGCGTTGCTTTGATACCCGCGAAATTACTGAACAGCAGGCGGCTGATTTGGCTCAGGGCAAGTGGCTGGAGCCGATCGGAAAACCTGGAGTCTATGCGGCGGTGTCACCAACGGGAAAGGTTCCGGCGCTGCTCACAGAATCTGGCAAACGGGCTAAGACGGTCTTCGTGGTGCGCCCGGCCACGCTGTGACTACCTCTCAAGGATTTTAAGACTGCTCGAGCCACACCGCGGTTGCAACGATGCCTGCACCGCGAGCCCAGAAGCCTTTTACTCCGCAGAAGGCGTCGGGAATCTCACGGTGAAACGTTAGCTGTAAAGGTCCGCCTGTGAGTCCTCGGGAAAAACCTCGCGCTGCTATCCGTTTCTTTCGCAGTTGGACGGAGACTTCGTCGAAGTCTAGCCACTGCCCGACTATCGGCTCCCAGAGTTTGTACATTGATTCCTTGGCGCTAAATTGCACCAGCGGGTCAAGGCGTGCTTCGTCAGTGCGCAAGACTGCCTCGATGATTCCTAACTCTAGAGTCTGCTCGACCTCGACATCGATGCCAATCCCCTGCAGCTGTTCAGCGCTCGCGGACACGGCTGCCACGGCCCCGTCGCAATGGCTAATTGACCCCACGACTCCTCGCGGCCACAGCGGCGCTCCGGTGGTCGACATGCCAATCCCATGTGGGGCAGGCTCTCCTAGCCGTTGCACCGCCTCATGCGCAGCGAGGCGCCCTCGGGTGAAATCACGGATTCGAACAGGTGCTGCACTATCAGACAGCCTCAACTCAGCGCTACGGAGCTGCTGCAATTCCGCATCACTAAACGGACGCTCGGCATTGGAGTCAATAACTAGCCGGCTACCGGCGGGCAAATGCCTGGCCAGATACTCCTGGACGTCGGCAAGCACACTCATGCGCTGATGCCGTACCATTTCTCTCCACGGAAACGGGTAGCGACAAAGATTAGTCGCAGAATCATGAAGGCCAAGAGACCGCACCACACGCCGGTCAGCCCCCAGCCAAATGCCTGCGCCAGCCAGACCGGTGGGAGGAATCCGCACAGGACCGCGCTAACGGTGGCGTTACGGAGGAAGGCTGCGTCGCCGGCGCCGAGCAACACGCCATCGAGCGCGAAGACGACACCGCCGATAGGAATCATTGCGACAAGAATCCACCATGGTCCGGCGGTGACTGCGTCAATCACGCCTGTTGCGTCGGTAAAAATGCGGACGATGCTGGCATTACCTACTGCGAAAACAGCCGCTAGGCCGAGGGCAATGACGCTTGACCAGACCGTCACGCGCTTGCCAGTCCAGCGGGCAACGGCCGTGGAGCTACCGCCCAACGCTGCACCGACGAGCGTCTGTGCAGCAATCGCTAGCGAGTCGAGCACCAACGAAATCAGATTCCACAGTTGCAGCATGACCTGGTGCCCACCGAGCGTGGTCGGCCCAACGCGGCCAGCAACCGCTGCGGCGGAGAGGAACGCTACCTGGAAGGACAAGGAGCGAACGATGAGATCGCGGCCGAGGACCAGCTGGCTTTTGATAATGGCGCCATTCGGGCGCATGGAAAGCTTGCGGCTAGAGCACTCTTTGAAAAGACTGCGGAGGAACAGTCCGCCGGTAATCAATTCGCCGAAGAGAACGGCCAGCGCAGAGCCCTCGAGACCGAAGGCGCGGACCAGCGGCACAATCACAATGGCGGCCGGAACAAGGCCTGAGAGCACAAATAGCAGCGGCGCGCGAGTGTTTTGGATACCGCGCAACCAACCATTTCCAGCCTGCGCAATCAACGTCAGCGGAATGGCGAAGGCAGCAACTCGCAACCACTGCCCGGCATCATGAGCGACCTCCGGATGAGGAGCTAACCAACCGGTAAATACTGGTGCCAACCCCACGATGATGGCAAAGAGGCTAAGGCCCACAAAGATGGCGACCCACGTCGCTTGCAGTCCCTCTTCAACCGCCTCGTCCACGTTGCCCCTGCCAAAGGCTCGCGCTGATCGGGCGGTCGTGCCGTAAGCCAAGAAAGTAAGCTGCGTAGTTACCACAGAAAAAACCGTCGAACCAGCGGCAAGCGCCGCAAGCTGAACAGCTCCAAGCCGACCGATGACAGCCGTATCCAGCAGCACATAGAGTGCGGGCGCGGCAAGAACACCCAACGCTGGCAGCGCAAGCGAAACGATTGCGCGAAGGCTGACATCTGACTTCGCACTGTGCCCGGTTCGCTCTATGCCGGTTCGCTCTATGCCAGTTTGCTCTATGCCAGTTTGCTCAATCTCAGTGCGCTCCTGAGTTTCTCGCGAGTCCGACAATCCCCTAGGCCTCGCTCGTGCCTCGGCGTGCCTGGGCTGCGACATCGCTGGTGTCCAGGATGGCCTGCAGCAGCTCATCCTTGCTGCACTCCCGAGTCAGACCGGCGGCACGCTCGTGGCCACCGCCGCCAATTTCCAGGGCGACCTGGGAGACATCGACAAGCTCGCGAGAACGCAGCGAGACGGCCCACTGGTTTGGCTCATACTCCTTAAGCACGGCACAGACGTCGGCCGCATTAGTCGTACGCACAATGTCCACGACCGATTCAATCTCATCGTGGCCAACTTCGGCGGTCTGGTCGTGCTCAATGACGACGTGGATTAGGCCAGCGCCGTCGCCCCACTCGGGCACCAATGTCGCGGTGGAAAGCACCTTGCCCAGGAATGGAAGGTAGGCAAACGGATGTTCTTCCAGCAGCTGTGCACCAATCGTGCGCGGATTGAGCCCCTTATCCAGCAGGCGCGCCGCTGCAGTGTGCATGCGGGAATGGCCGAACTGGAACGATGCGGTGTCCGTCAACAGCCCTGCATAGAGAGCATGAGCCATCGGCGTGGTCAGCTTGATACCCCAGACACCAAAGAAGTCCAGGAGCACCATGGTCGAGGACTCTGCGCGTTCGTCAACCATGTTGACGGACCCAAAGCGAGTGTTGGTCGCGTGATGGTCAACATTGATAACGCGGTCGGAGGCCATCACGCGATCTTCCAGCGCACCGAGGCGCCCCGGGCTTGCGCAGTCGACAGTCACCCACGTGTCAATGTCTTCATCCAAGTCCGTGTACTCGACAAATCGCTCCCATCCGGGGATGGTCAACAGCGACTTGGCTGGCAAATCGCTCTCACCGTAGCTGGCTACAGCCGAAATGCCACGCTGTACAAGTGCCATGACCATCGCAGATGCAGCACCAATTGCATCCGCATCGGGGTGAACATGGGCAATGACGCCGACCTTCTTGGCGTCGGCAAGCATATCCTGCATCTGCTGAATCGGCTTGGACATGCGGCGATTAATCGCCTGGGAAAGCTGGTGAGCTGCCTGCTCCTGAGCCTGCGGAGAAGTGGTCACGTGGGTGCCCCTTTCATCGATAGATGTGGCCGGTGGAGAGTTTTACTCCTCGTCGCGGTATGGGTTGGCATCGCCTGCGGGCTTTGCGTTTCTAGCCTGCTCAGCCAATTCCGCGTCGCGCGCGCGAGTCTTATCGAGCAGCTCCTCAAGGTGCGCGGAAATCTCCGGCACGGTGTCAACCTCAAAAGCCAGCGTCGGTGTGTAGCGCACACCGGTGCCACGACCGACCAGGGAACGCAGCTGCCCCTTCGCCTTTTCCAGCGCTGCTGCTGCCGACTCGTAGTCCGGTTCCTCGTCGAGCGTACGTCCGCGCACAGTGTAGAAAACTGTGGCGTCGTGCAAATCGCCGGTGACGCGGCAGTCGGTGATAGTCACAAACTCCAGCCGCCGGTCCTTAATCTCACGCTCAATTGCGCTGGCGACAATCTCCTGAATACGCTTGGACAGCCTGCGCGCGCGTGCTGGATCTGCCATTTTTGGCTACTCCCTATCTATCTCTACCTGTGCGTAACGATTCGTAGCTAGACCCCATTTAGCGTGGGGCCTGAAGTGCCCCTTCGCTGACAAAGACCCATTTGGGATCCGGCAAAACGGTTCAATACAAAGGACTGCTAATACTAACACGCAAAACACTACTCAACTTCGAACCGCATGTTTCGCGACTTCGCCCGCACCCGTTTACCGAGTGCAGCCAATTGCTTCGCCGCACGCTCGCCCTTTGTTATTAACCCATTAATCATCACGACAACACTGCCACCACCATCGATGTCATCGACGGCATGGGGAGTCGCTACTACGGAATTGCGCAGCTGAAACGCAGCCTACCCGTACGCTCTTAACGGCGCTCCACGAAGTTGTACATCGGTAACCCATTAACATGAGAGCAGTCAGGCAGTGAATCCATCACACTGTCCTGCAATGGTGTTTCTCCCTCGATGCCGAAAATCCATTTAACCGCAGCATTGCCTAAATCCAGCGGATGGAAAAGGTAACTTACCTCACCATTTTTATCCTTGGGCGCCGCGCTGCCATGGGTTTGTTCCCATTCAGCCACATCCGTCGGATGTAGTACCTCGACGTGTTCACCGTTAGCGAACGGTACCTCGAAATCCAACAGTCGTCCAGAGCTGAAAAACCGCTGCATGTCAAAATCATAGTCTTCGCAGCTTGCTGCTAATTCCCTGGTAGGAGTCTTGTAGTGGCAGAAATCGACAACACTATTGATGCACAGTGACCAACTCTCGCGAGGATCGTTCGCCAACGCTGGGTCCTCAATAAGGTCGTATACGTCGTCGGTCCCGAAAAGCAGCGTTGGCCCAAACGCTACCGCGTGGAAGTACCAATTATGACCATCCTCAATGGTTTCTTCGGAATCAAAGGCGAATTTCCCTGGCCAAATCTTGTCCAATTGCGCAAGAGTCTCCTCTGCGCTCGCAGGAGGATAATTCAAAATATTCGTTCGCGGCAGTTCATCTGAGAGTGCAAAGAGATTAGTTTTGAAGCCCATAACGAACACGATACGCAAAAAGGCGCTCCCCGAAGGGAGCGCCTTATCAAAGTTCACGCAGTGTTTAGCTTACGTTGCTACGTGCGCGGAACCTCGACCATCTCGTAGACCTCGATAACGTCGTCCACCTGGATGTCCGGGTAAGACAGCACCATACCGCACTCGTAACCGGCTGCGACCTCGGTAGCATCGTCCTTCTCTCGCTTCAGCGACTCGATAGTCGCCGAATCCGTAATGACGTTGCCGTCACGAACCAGGCGAGCCTTCGCGTTGCGGCGGACCTTGCCGGACTCGACCATACAGCCGGCGATGAGGCCAACTGCGGAGGACTTGAAGATGGCGCGAATCTCTGCACGACCAATCTCCTTCTCCTCGTAGACCGGCTTGAGCATGCCCTTCAGAGCAGCCTCAACATCCTCGATAGCACGGTAAATCACCGTGTAGTAGCGGATGTCAACGCCCTCAGCGTTGGCAACCTCTGTGGCCTTACCCTCGGAGCGAACGTTGAAGCCGATGATGACGGCGTCAGACGCAGCAGCCAGCGTGACGTTGGTCTGAGTAACAGCACCGACACCACGGTCGATGATGTTCAGTGCGACCTCGTCGTCGACCTCGATCTTGAGCAGGGCTTCTTCCAGTGCCTCGACGGTACCGGCGTTGTCGCCCTTCAGGATCAGGTTGAGGGTGTTGGTCTCCTTCAGGATCTCGTCCAGGTTCTCCAGGGAGACGCGCTTGCGACGACGTGCTTGCAGCGCATTACGACGACGTGCGTCGCGGCGGTCTGCAATCTGGCGGGCCGTACGATCCTCGTCAACAACCAGGAGGTTGTCACCAGCACCCGGTACGGAGGTCAGGCCGAGCACCTGAACCGGACGGGAAGGACCGGCCTCATCGACGTCGTTGCCGTACTCATCGACCATGCGGCGAACACGACCATATGCGTCACCGACAACGATGGAATCACCGACGCGCAACGTACCGCGCTGAACGATAACGGTTGCCACCGGACCACGGCCACGGTCAAGGTGAGCCTCAATGGCGACACCCTGAGCGTCCATATCCGGATTGGCGCGCAGATCCAGCGAAGCATCGGCAGTCAACAGCACTGCTTCGAGAAGCTGATCGATGTTGAGACCTTGCTTAGCGGAGATATCGACGAACATAGTGTCGCCGCCCCACTCTTCGTCAGTGAGACCGTATTCAGTCAGCTGACCACGAATTTTCTGCGGATCTGCAGTTTCTTTATCAATCTTGTTGACTGCAACGACAATCGGCACATCAGCGGCCTTGGCGTGGTTAATAGCCTCAACCGTCTGCGGCATGACGCCGTCATCAGCTGCAACAACCAGAATCGCGATATCGGTCGACTTGGCACCACGAGCACGCATGGCGGTAAACGCCTCGTGACCCGGGGTATCCAAGAAGGTAACCTTGCGCTTCTCACCGTCGAGCTCCACCGGCACCTGGTAGGCACCGATGTGCTGGGTAATACCACCGGACTCGTGGCCACCGACGTTGGCCTTACGAATCGTGTCCAACAGGCGCGTCTTACCGTGGTCGACGTGACCCATCACAGTTACCACTGGCGGGCGCTGCTCCAGGTCCTCATCGTCGCCCTCGTCCTCACCGAACTGGAGGTCGAAGGACTCGAGGAGCTCGCGGTCCTCATCCTCAGGCGAGACGACCTGGACCTTGTAATCCATCTCGTCGCCGAGCAGCTGCAGGGTCTCGTCGGAGACCGATGCAGTTGCCGTCACCATTTCGCCGAGGTTGAACAACGCCTGGACCAGCGATGCTGCATCGGCGTTAATCTTCTCAGCGAAGTCAGACAGGGATGCACCACGTGCGAGGCGAATGGTCGTGCCCTTACCGTTGGGCAGCTTAACGTCGCCTACCACGGATGGTGCCTGCATTGCCTCGTACTCGTTGCGCTTCTGACGCTTCGACTTACGTCCGCGACGCGGGGCGCCTCCTGGTCGCCCGAATGCACCTGCAGTTCCACCGCGACGTCCGCCGCGACCACCGCGCGGTCCGCCACCCGGGCCACCCGGGCCGCGACCACGGCCGCCGAAGCCACCGCCACCGCCACCGCGGCTTGCCTTTGCAGGCATCTGCCCCGGGTTCGGGTGCGAAGGCATCATTGCCGGAGTCGGACGATTGCCGCTCGGCTTATTACCGCGGCCCTGTCCACCCTGCGGGCGAGGGCCACCCTGGCGTGCTCCCGGTTTCGGGCCCGGACGGCCGTTTCCACCCTGCGGGCGAGGGCCACCCTGGCGTGCTCCCGGCTTCGGGCCCGGACGGCCGTTTCCACCCTGCGGACGCGGCATGTTGGACGGCCGCGGTGCCGGACGGGAGGATCCGCCGGTCGAGAATGGGTTGTTCGCCACACGCGGTGCGCGTGCGCCTGGCTTCGGCCCTGGCTTCGGGCCAGCAGGCTTCGGCGGGCGTGGCATTTCTTGTCCCGGCTTCGGCGAACGGGACGGTGCAGCTGGCTTGGCACCCGGCTTTGCCGCCGCTGGTGCAGCAGGCTTAGCGCCTGGCTTAGCTGCTGGCTTGGCACCCGGCTTTGCCGCCGCTGGTGCAGCAGGCTTGGCACCTGGTTTTGCAGCTGGCTTGGCACCCGGCTTTGCCGCCGCTGGTGCAGCAGGCTTAGCGCCTGGCTTTGCAGCTGGCTTGGCACCCGGCTTTGCCGCCGCTGGTGCAGCAGGCTTAGCGCCTGGTTTTGCAGCTGGCTTGGCACCCGACTTAGCAGCAGCCTTGGTAGTTGGGGCCTGGGCAGACGCGTCAGCACCTGCGCCAGCATTCTTCTCTTCGTAGACCTTCTTCATCTTCCTGACGACGGGTGGTTCCACCGTCGAAGAAGCGGTCTTAACAAACTCGCCCTGAGCCTTCAGCTCGGCGAGTAGTTCTTTGCTGGTGACCCCGAGCTGCTTAGCGAGCTCATGGACACGTAGCTTTCCGGACACTGCTCTCCTCACTAGTGGGGGCCGAGCAGCGCCCGATGGCGGATTTGTCCGCGCACCGAGAGCGCCTGCAGGGCTCCCTCTTATCTGTTGCCGTTCATCGCTGATGCTTCATCGTGTGCTCATCAGTGTTCAGGTCTTTCTGTTGTCATTTTTCCTGCCTCCCTGCTTAGCGACACGCACATCGTCAGCGGGGGCGAAACCCTCCGCCGCTTCGTAGTGCGTGGCGATAAACTGTTTAACCGGAAACGCATCTACCTGCGTAGATACCTTCAGTGCGCGGCCAAATGCACGGCGCTTGTCGGCGATCTCCCAAGCCTTTAGTGTTGGGGTGATCCAGGCACCTCGCCCCTGCATCCGACGATGCGGATCAGCAACGACGGCTACTGAGCCATCTGAACGGGTGGTGGCGACAATGCGTAGCAGCTCCGAGCAATTGTGGCGCTGCTTAGTTGCAATACAGGTACGTGTGGGTGCAGGCGTATGAGTTGTCGAATTCGGGTTTAGCACCCGCGAAGTCGTCATACTCCTGACGCACCCACCTTCCTGCTAAGAAATTCAGCGCGAAAATTCGCATAGGAAAATCACGCCTTGTCGTTTGGCCACCTCCCAGCATAACCCGAAAAGGCGGAAAAGTGCCAACCCCCTAGGCACTTTCCCGCCACTTTCGCAACCGCTGGGACGCTGACGTTGTGTCTACTCCGCGTCGGAGTGGATATCGATTCGCCAGCCGGTCAGACGAGCCGCCAGACGGGCATTCTGTCCCTCCTTGCCGATAGCAAGAGAGAGCTGGTAGTCGGGCACCACAACGTGTGCACGGCGCTCGTCCATGTCCAGAATCTTGACACTAACTACCTTGGCGGGCGCCAGCGAGTTACCAACGAACTTCGCCGGATCCTCGTCGTAGTCGATGATGTCAATCTTCTCGCCCTTGAGCTCATTCATAATCGAGTTCACACGCTGACCGCGGGGCCCAATGCAGGCGCCCTTAGCGTTGAGGCCCTTGACCGTGGGGCGTACAGCAACCTTGGTGCGGTGACCGGCCTCGCGCGCAATGGAAATCAATTCCACTGCCCCATCGGCAACTTCCGGAACTTCAAGTTCGAAGAGCTTACGAATGAGCTCCGGATGCGTGCGTGACAGGTGAATCGCAACACCGCGCGGTGTCTTGTTCACACCGACGACGTAGCACTTGATGCGGTCACCGTGCTTGAGTTCCTCACCTGGCAGCTGCTCAGCCGGCATCAGAATACCGTCTCGGCCGTTGGCCTCCGAACCGATGTGGACGACGACAATGCCCTTTTCATTGGCATAGACATCGCGCTGGACCACGCCGGAAATGACCTGATTAGACAGGTCTGCGTATTCGTCGAGAACCTTATCGCTCTCCGCATCCCGCAGACGCGAAAGGATGGTCTGACGAACAGCGAATGCAGCGGTACGCTCGAAGTCCTCCGGAGTGTCGTCCCATTCGGAGATGAGATTGCCCTCGTCGTCTCGCTCCTGGGCAAAGACTATGACGTCACCGGTCTCACGGTCGATTTCGACGCGCGCATACTGTGCCGGTGCGGTGGTGTTACGGTAGCTTTCACGCAATGCTCGGGCGACCAGTCCCAGCATTTCGTCGACAGGAATACCCTTTTCCTTTTCCAAGGTTCGCAGGGCAGCTAGTTCAATCTTCACTTGTTATCCTCCAGCCTGGTCAAGGCATCGTCATAGTCTAGTCCCGCAAAATCCTTCTCGGCTGCGGGCGGATTAGAGAATTCAACTTGTACCACTGCACGGGCCACATTGGTTAATTGGACACGCTGGCCAACAGCCTTCAAACGTCCCTTTGGCCCCTTAGAGGTAACGAGAATGATGGATTCTTCATCCGGCGACAGCGCACCAATGCGGGCTGCAATCGCGGAACCGTCGGCAAGCGAAATCTCCGCAATACGACCACGGTTACGACGCCAGTGCCGAGGCTGGGTCAGCGGTGCGTCAATACCAGGAGTGGAAACTTCCAAGGTGTAGCCCTGAGCGCCGAAGTCCGCTTCACCACGTGCCTCCGCGGCATCCAGAGCCGAAGATACTTCATACGTGGCCTGTTCCAGAACATCGAGGTCAGGACGCTCATCTGCGTCAACTAACACAATGACCTGTGACTTTGCGCCGGCGCGAACGACCTTGACATCTTCCACATCCAGGCCGATTTGTGCGAGCGCCGGGCTCACAAACTGTTCAATTTTCTCGGGTGCGGGTATCGCCATAGTCGTAGAGTCTACAGGTCAAGTACTAGGAATTGCGCACCTGGGCGCTTTCCACATACCGCATTGACACAAAGTGCCGCCCGCCGTGGCACCATAGTGAGGTGATTGTTGAACCTCCCTCCCCCAGTTTTGCTTCCGCATCGCATCGCACTCGTACTCTCTCGCGCCGTGGCTTCCTCGCTGCTGCCCTCGCCGTGGGATCACTTCCTGCGCTTTCCGCGTGCTCGCATCTGGTGGCACCGCGCCCCGATTACGCCATTGAGGTTCTCCATGCGCTGGCGGCGCGCGATGCACAGTCGCTTAGCGACGCCAATCCTGACCTCGCAGCGGTGCGCTCCGCGCAGGTTACCGAACTGGATAAGGAAATCACACGCGCCTGCGGCACCCACAAGGACGGTAAACCTGTCGATGAATGTGGCTCGGACGTAGCAGTCCCAGGATCCCTGGTTACCGGTTCCGACGCGAAGCTACTGCTCACGGACTCGCGAAACAATCCCGTACTGACGAATGCCCTGGATTCACGCACTGCATTGCGGGAGGAGCACACTGCGCGCCTCGCCACGGCTGTCGATGGCGGTATCGTCCTCGCTCTGCGTGTTGCGGGCGCTGAGTGGGAGGAGCTTGTCCCATTGATTCCCAGTGACAGGGATGAAATCTCGGGTGCCGAAGAACAGATGACTAAGGCACTGCAAGCCGAATACATGATGATTTACGGTGTCGGCGTAGCCGCACCACGTGTCGGAGGCGATACCACTACTGCACTTTTGGCCCGTGGCGAGCGCCACCGAATTTTGCGCGATCGTGCCCGACTAATTTTGGAGGATTCCGACGTTGAGGTGCCGGAGAGCGCACCTGGCTATATGCCGGAAGGCGCTCCTTCGCCAGATACGGCACCCGTCGATTACATGATTGCATTGGAGCGCTATTGTGCCCAGGCGTGGGAAGACGTATTGCTCGCTGCTAATAACCCTCGGATGCGTATGTTCGCGCTGCAGGCAGCTGGCGTGGCTGCCGCCGGAGCGGCAGCGCTAGGTGGCAACAACTTGGAGCCGTTGCCCGGGCTCTAAGCCTTGCGAACCAGCTCCGCGACGTGAGCTGCAATGCCGTCAGCGGCGACCTCGTCGGTCTCGTTGGTCAGGCGGTTACGCAGCTCCACCTTGCCGTCCGCGTAGCCACGGCCAAAGATGACCACAAACGGCATACCCAGCAGCTCGGCGTCCTTGAACTTCACACCGGGGCTGACCTTCGGACGGTCGTCGAAAAGCACCTCAATGCCCTGCTGGCTGAGGTCTTCCGCCAGCTGTTCAGCGGCCTCAGCTGCTTCGGCGTTCTTGCCGGCCACAGCGATGTGAACCTTGTACGGTGCCGCGGCAACTGGCCACTTGAGGCCCTTTTCATCCAACTGCTGTTCCGCGAGGACAGCGACCAGGCGGGACACGCCAATGCCGTAGGACCCCATCGTCGGACGAGCACGCTTACCGTTGACATCGAGGATGTCGATTTCAAAGGCGTTGGTGTACTTGCGGCCCAACTGGAAAATGTGACCGATCTCGATTCCGCGCTCGATCTTTAGCGTGCCATGCCCCTCCGGAGCCGGGTCGCCGTCACGCACCTCTGCGACATCGCAAATACCATCAATCTGGAAGTCGCGACCAGCGACCACATCGACGATGTGCTTGCCTTCCTCGTTGGCTCCTGTAATCCAATTTGTGCCCTCCGCCACGCGGGGGTCAGCTAGGACCTTCACACCGCGATCGGCGAGCCCCTGCGGGCCGACGTAGCCCTTGATCAGGAAGTCATTGGCTGCGAAGTCCTTGTCCTCCAGCAAGCGCGCCTCACCCGGTTCAAATGCGACTTCAAGACGCTTTTCATCGACCTCACGGTCACCGGGAACCAGGATTGCGGTGAGCTGTTCCGGCAGGGCGTTGCCCTCCTTATCGACCTTCTTCGGGTCGACGGCGACGAGAACGCACTTCAAAGTATCGGCAGCAGTGACCTCGCGTCCGAGGTCCGCACCATTGGCCCAATCAACAAGTGCTGCGATTGTGGTGCAGTTCGGAGACTCGTAAACCTTCGCCTCCGGTTGTCCCTCAATCGGCTGCGGTTCAACTGCCGGAATCTTCACGGCTTCCACATTGGCGGCGTACTCACCGTCGGTGGAGACTACGAAGGAGTCTTCGCCACTTTCGCTAACAGCCAGGAACTCCTCGGAGGCCGAACCGCCCATAGCGCCGGAGGTGGCGTGGCAGATTTCGTACTTAATGCCCAGCCGGTCAAAAATTCGCTGGTAGGCACCGCGGTGCTGCTGATAAGAATTCTCCAGCCCCTCGTCGTCCATGTCGAAGGAATAAGAGTCCTTCATCACGAACTCGCGGCCACGCAGAATACCAGCGCGCGGGCGAGCCTCGTCGCGGTACTTGGTCTGAATCTGAAACAGCGTCGTCGGGAAATCCTTGTAGGAGCTGAAAAGATCCTTGACAGCCAGCGCGAACATCTCTTCGTGCGTCGGCCCCAGCAGGTAGTCCGCGCCCTTGCGATCCTTCAGACGGAACAGCTCGGGGCCGTATTCGGTCCACCGATTCGTCGCCTCGTACGGTTCACGCGGGAGCAGTGCAGGGAATGCCAGCTCCTGTGCGCCAATGCCTTCCATCTCCTCGCGCACAACCTTCTCTACGTTGCGCAGAACCTTCAAGCCCAGTGGCAGCCAGGAGTACACACCAGGGGCAGTTCGCCGGATGTAGCCGGCACGGACGAGCAGCTTGTGGCTAGGGACCTCGGCGTCAGCTGGATCCTCGCGCAGTGTGCGCAGGAACAGCTGGGACATTCGCGTAATCATGAATGCTGATTTTACCCGTCGATCATTCTTCGCAACATGCGGGGCATTACTATGGTGCCCATGCTCGTAGTCCTACCCCCCTCTGAAACCAAAGCCACTGGTGGCAGCCATCCCGCAGTAGACTTTTCCTCGCTGAGCTTCGGCTCCCTCAACCCCATCCGCGAGCGCATTGCAGCCGATCTCGTGGCGCTAAGTGCGAACAGGGAAGCCGCGATGGAAACACTGAAGCTGGGGCCACGGCTTGCTGACGAAGTCACAGCTAATGCCGCGCTCCTAGAGTCGCCGACCATGCCGGCTCTCGAGCGTTATACCGGGGTGCTCTACGACGCACTCTCCCCCAGCGATTTGCCGGAAACCGGCCGTGCTCGACTCGCCATCGGGTCAGCGCTCTTCGGTGTCATTGGCGGGGACGACCTCATCCCCCACTACCGTCTCTCTGGTACGGTCAAGCTCCCCTTCGCGGATCAGCCTGCCGACGCGGCTCCCACAATGAAGCGCCGTTGGGGTACCGCCATCACCGAGGCTCTCAATGATGTCGACTTCCTCATCGACCTTCGTTCCGGCACCTACGCCAATTTGGGCAAAGTCAAGAGCGCGACAACGATGACCGTGCTCACCGCCGAGGGCAAAATCGTCAGCCACTTCAACAAGCACTACAAGGGCCTATTTGCCCGCGCCATCGCCCTTTCCGACACGACACCGACCTCCCCCACAGAGGCCGTCGACATCGCACGCGCCGCAGGATACGACGTCTCGCTTGACGACGACACCCTCATCTTCCGCGTCCCGGAAAACTAAATGTCGTCGTTGTAGCGCTTTCGGCCTGCCACAATGGCGGCAATCAGAGCGATAATAGCGATGAAAATGCTGTCGTATCGCGATCCTTCTCCGCCGAGGAGAAGGAGTCGGAAGATGATCATGGTTCCGAGGTAGAACACCAGGAAGGTCGCAGCGCCCATCCAGATGGCGCTACGCAGCTGATCGTCGGCAAGCAGTCGGGTAACAAGCCCTGCCTTTTGCTGCTCTGGCTCACGCTTCCTCGACTTGTTGTTGCTCAACTTGTTGTTCTTACTCATCGCCCTCATCCAGACCGGCGACTTCACCGATGACGATAACCGCGGGCGGCTTGATTGCCTCTTCGACCATTTTCTCGCCAAGCTCGCCGAGTGTGCAGCGTAGCGACCTCTGAT
The DNA here is from genome assembly GCF_030232615.1 of Corynebacterium sp. MSK035. Classification (NCBI taxonomy): domain Bacteria; kingdom Bacillati; phylum Actinomycetota; class Actinomycetes; order Mycobacteriales; family Corynebacteriaceae; genus Corynebacterium; species Corynebacterium sp. MSK035. Next base: position 23,300 of record NZ_JASPJP010000003.1, on the reverse strand, counting down.
TCGGCAGCGTGCCGTCCTGGATGACCGCAGCCGGAGTCTTCGGGCTGCGGCCGGCCTTCATCAGAGCCTCGGCAATCTTTGGCCCGTTCTTAACTCCCATAATGATGGCAATAGTGCCGTGCATCCGGCCCAGCGCATCCCAATTGACCAGCGATTTCCTGTGCCCCGGTGGGACGTGACCGGACACAACAGTGAATTCATGGTTGACGCCACGCATAGTAACTGGGATGCCAATCGTCCCCGGTACCGCCAGTGCTGAAGTAATACCCGGCACAACGCGAACCGGTACCCCAGCCTTCTGCAGCTCCTGAAGCTCTTCAAAACCGCGGCCGAAGATGTACGGATCGCCACCCTTGAGCCGGACCACAAAGTAGCCCTCACGGGCACGATGAACTAGCAGTTCATTGATGCGCTCCTGAGCCATGGCGCGGCCGTAAGGAAGCTTGCCGGCATCAATAATCTCGACATCCGGCTCCAAGTCACCGAGCAGCGACAGTGGACCGAGGTGGTCTGCAACGACAACGTCGGCAAGCCGGAGCAAGCGACGCCCCTCAACGGTAATCAGACCGGGGTCGCCCGGGCCACCGCCTACGAGTGCGACCTGACCAGCGAGGTCCCCAGCGCGCGACGCGCGACGGCCGGTCAGCGCCACAGGAGTAAGCGGGCTGGAAGCCCCGGTTTCATCGTCGACGAGAATACCTCGGCGGTGTCCCTCTAGAGTCACCTCACGCAACAACGCCTCGTCACAGCAGACCATGAGAGCCTTGCCCCAGCTCATCGCCTCGGTAAAACCGGTGCGGGTCAAAGTAATACGGCCGTCTGCAGCCCAGGCCTCAATCGCAGTTGTTACTTCCCCACCTTCACACACAGTGACATCAGCGCCAGAGTCCAACAGCCGAGGAATCACGCGCTCTGCAGCCGTGGAACCGCCAATCACCAACACACCGTAGTCTTTGAGAAGCAAACTCATAGCTAACACTTTACCCGGCGCACGAAGCGACAAAGCGACTGACGTTCCCCGGCGCACCCGCCGGATGAACATGCAGGTAACCGGCATGAATCCGCCCAGACTCGGAAACGAAGCCGTCGCGAACTGTTTCGCCTTGATATCCACGCCAACCCCAGGCTGGTTGCCACCCGGCCGCAGCAGCGACACTTGCGGTGTCATCGGTTAGGGCTGTCTTGTGGAACTCGTGACCGCGCACGCGCGTTCCTACCGGGCACAGCACAGAATCAGTCAGCGCCACAGCCTCCCGGTACCCCAGCTTCAACCGTGCCATGTGCGCTCGCCCCGGGATGATGCCACACATACGGCGCCCACCGAGATCTTCAAGCAGCCAGAGCAGCCCCGCGCATTCGCCGTGGATCAGCGCACCATCGTCGGCAGCCTGACGTAGATCGCGGCGAATGTCATCACGAATAGATAGCGCGTCGGCATGCTCTTCTGGGAATCCACCGGGCACGATGTAGCCTTCGGCTTCCGGCAGTTCGTCAACCAATGGGTCGAAATCCACGACCTCGGCTCCAGCGGCCTGCAATAGCTCACGGTGCTCTGCATAGGTAAACGAGAACGCAGGACCCGCCGCGACCGCTACACGCACGCGGCGCTGAGTAGCCAGCGGTACAACGAACTGTGCGGGGTTCCATGGTTCAGCTGGATAGGGCTGCCGGGCAAGCTGGATAATCCGGTCTATGTCGATGTAGGTCTCCACCAAGTTGGCCATCGATTCAATGACCGCTTCTAGCTGCTCACCCTGCTCGACTGCAGTGACCAGCCCCAAATGCCTGCTGGGCACCTCAATATCAGTCACTCGCGGAATAGCGCCGAGCACCTCGACCCCCATGGTCTCCACAGAACGGGTAATGATGTCCGCATGCCGCGGGCTGCCCACCTGATTAATAATCACGCCACTGACACGGACGTCAGTGCGAAGCGTGGAGAAACCGTGGACAACAGCCGCCGCCGACTGCGACATATGCCGGGCATCAATCACCAACACCACCGGAAGTCCCAACAGTGAGGCAATCTCAGCCGTCGAGCCCTCCACCGATAGCGGGTCGTCACCAATGCGGCCGTCGAAAAGCCCCATAACCCCTTCGACCACCGCAATATCGCTGTCGGCAGCTCCATGTGCGTAGAGCGGCCCAATCATCTCAGGCGCGCACATAAAGGAATCCAGATTGCGGCCGGGACGACCAGCGGCTACCCCGTGATAGCCAGGATCAATATAGTCGGGTCCGACTTTGAAAGGTGCCACCGCGTGACGGCGCGACAGTGCACGCATCAGGCCCGTGGAGATTGTCGTCTTTCCCGTGCCTGATGCTGTCGCCGCGATGACAATTCCAGGCGCTACCACTCGATGCCCTTTTGTCCCTTACGTCCGACATCCATCGGGTGCTTAATCTTGGTCATCTCCGTCACCAGATCCGCGACCTCCACGAGCTTCGGATCCGCATCGCGGCCAGTCATCACCACATGCTGGCGGCCGGGACGGTTCCTCAATGTCTCCACCACATCGTCGACATCAATCCAACCCCACTTGATTGGGTAGGTGAACTCGTCGAGCACGTAGAAGTCGTGCACCTCATTTTCCAGGCGGCGTTTAATCTCCTGCCATCCCTCGGCAGCAGCTGCCGCATGGTCCTCCTCAGTGCCCTGCTTACGCGACCAAGACCAACCTTCTCCCATCTTGTGCCATTCGACCGGGCCGCCTTCCCCCGTGTCGTCGTGAAGCTCGCCCAACCGGCGCATGACAGCTTCCTCGCCAACCTTCCACTTTGCCGACTTTACAAACTGGAAGACACCGATATTCATCCCCTGATTCCACGCGCGCATCGCCATACCGAATGCCGCGGTGGACTTGCCCTTACCTGGGCCCGTATGCACCGCAGTAATCGGAATCATGCGACGCTGCCTGGTGGTCAGTCCATCGTTGGGAATTGATTTGGGGTCAAGCTTTCCTTGTGCCATGGTCTCGATGATAGGCATGGACCACGCCCGCCACGGCTTCGGCATTGAGTTCGGAGAGATTTATGCAGGTCGCACCCAATTCCACGCTGAGTTCCTGTGCCAGCCCCAGCCGCACGCGAGAGCGCTCACAGTCGATAACCACCGTCGCCGCCAACGCTTGACGACGGATCTTTGCGGCCACAGCCCTCGCCTGCTGCAGGCCATTTTTACCCGTTGCTCGGCCGTCGGAGAGCAAGACCATGATTGCGCGCCGTGTGGGCTCCCTATGGGCTTCCCGAACTACCACTTCGTGTGCCTTCAGCAATCCTTCGGCCAATGGAGTTCGGCCACCAGTGCGGACATCTGCGAGGCGACGTACTGCGGTGTCGATAGACTTCGTCGGCGGTAAAACTAATTCGGCGTTATTTCCGCGGAAAGTAATGACAGCGACTTTATCGCGGCTTTGGTAGGCATCACGCAGCAGCGATGTGACCGCGCCGGTGACGGCTGCCAGACGGTCGCGTGCTGCCATGGAACCCGAGGTGTCCACGACAAAGACGACCAGATTGGACTCAGTTCCCTGTCGGATAGCGCCGTGAACGTCCTCTGGTTCCAGAGGGATCATCGAGTCGCCCATCCGGGCGCCACGATTGGCCGCCGCCAACACTGTCGCCGGCACGTGGAGACCATGGCCTCCCCGCTCGGCACCAATGGTGCTGCCCCGCGGGCCAATGGCCTTGGAACGCCGGCCGGAATCCCCTTGGCCGACACCGTCAACGCTGATTTTACGAACGGCGAAAGGGGGCGCCTTCAGCGGCGCGACCTCCCTTCGATCCCGCGGAATTCGACTGTTGCGGCTCCTGAGGCTCGGAGTTGGAGTCGAACTGGGAGGGCTTCTCAGGTTTGACTTCGGGCTGGTCTGAGGTCTCCGAATCCGACTCTGGCTGATTCTGGTCATCTCGGAACTGCTCCTCTGCATCCTGCAGAGCATCGTCGAGCTGTTCCTGGTCCAGTCCTGGTTCATCAAAGGGGTCACGGCGACGACGGTGCGGCAGTGCCATTTCCGCAGCTACCTTAATGTCTTCAGCAGTGATCTCAATTGGATTGCCGGGTGCCGGCTGCGCCGACTCGTCCCCGGCTACTCGCCAGGCAGCGTGAGCGCGGGCGGTACGTGCAATGACGATGTCGGCACGCATCCCGTCCACATCAAAAGCAGCGCACACTGTGGCAATTTGACCAAGAATGTTGGGGGTCAATTCGACGTCGTCAAGCAGTGCGCGCGCGCGATCGATGCGGGCGTGCAGTGCCTCGTCGTCGGCGGCGAACCGCGTGACAAAGCTCTCCGGGTCGGCGTCAAAGTCGAGGCGGCGGGCGACGATTTCCGCGCGGACAGCCGGATCCTTGGATGCGGTGACGTCGATGGCGAGACCAAAGCGGTCGAGAAGCTGGGGACGCAATTCGCCCTCTTCCGGGTTCATCGTGCCGACCAACACGAACCTGGAGGTTGCGGAGTGCGAGATGCCATCGCGTTCAACAACCACGCGACCGGTGGCTGCGGCATCGAGAACGGAGTCAACGAGATGATCCGGCAGCAGGTTGATCTCGTCGACATAGAGAATGCCACCGTCAGCCGCGCTGAGTAGTCCCGGGTTGAACTGTGCGTGTCCGGTAGTCAGGACGGTCTCCACATCGATGGAGCCTACGACTCGATCTTCCGTAGCGCCGAGTGGCAGGTTTACCAACGATCCGCTGAGAAATGGCGCCAACGCGCGGACCGTAGTGGTCTTCGCTGTGCCCTTCTCACCGCGGATGACGACACCACCAATCTCCGGGGATAGCGCGGTCAGAATCAACGCAAGCTGTAGTCGCTGCTGCCCGACGATCGCAGTAAAAGGAAAAGTGGGCTCTGTTTGTGCAGTGGTCGCTGACGTGATTTTTTCCATAAGCACAGTTCTACCCCACTGCGAACGGATGGCTCACAGCGGGGTAGAACAATGTTGGCTTAATTGAACTCTTTGAAGCTCTTCAGCGAGTTACTAGCGCTCCAACTTCAGGGCCTTCTGGGAAGCCTCCCAGACCTCCTTGAACAGAGCCGGGTCATCAGCCAGGTGCGTACCGTAGGACGGGACGAGCTCCTTCAGCTTCGGAGCCCACTTGCCCATGTGGCGACCGAAGCAGCGCTCAATCAGGCTGATCATCACGGCCGGAGCGATGGAAGCGCCCGGGGATGCACCCATCAGGCCGGCAATGGTGCCGTCCCACGAGTTGATGACCGCGGTACCGAACTCGAGGGTACCGAAGACCGGAGCCTTCATCGGCTTAATGACCTGGACGCGCTGACCAGCGACGATCAGCTCCCAGTCCTCTGGGCGAGCGTTCGGGACGTACTCACGCAGGGACTCAATACGTGCGTCGAAGTCCTTCAGAACCTCAGTAATCAGGTACTTGGTCAGCCCCATCTCCTGGACACCAACACCCATCATGGACGGCAGGTTGGCCGGACGCAGGGACTTAATCAGGTCCAGGTTGTTACCGTTCTTGAGGAACTTCATGTTCCAACCGGCGTACGGGCCAAAGAGCAGGCCGCGCTTGCCGTCGATAACACGGGTGTCCAGGTGCGGAACGGACATCGGCGGCGTGCCGACGGAAGCCTTACCGTAGACCTTGGCGTCATGCTTAGCAATGACTTCCTCGTTGGTGCAGCGCAGCCACTGACCGGAGACCGGGAAGCCACCGAAACCGCGAATCTCGTTAATACGAGCCTTCTGCAGCAGCGGCAGTGCGTCACCGCCGGCACCGACGAATACGAAGTTGGCAACCAGGGTGCGAACGTCCTTGGTGTGCAGGTTCTTCACGGTGACGATCCACTTGGAACCGTCGCGCTTCAGACCGGTGACCTCGTGTCCGTAGCGAATCTCAGTACCCATATCGGACAGTGCGGCCAGGTACTGCTTGGTCAGTGCACCGAAGTTAACGTCCGTACCATTCGGGTTACGAATAGCGGAGACCGGCTTGGAGAAGTCACGACCCTCGGACATCAGCGGAAGGTACTCAGCGAAACGGTCCGGATCCTCAATGAGCTCCTGACCGTGGAACAGTGGCTCCTTCTCAAGTGCCTCATAGCGACGACGCATGAACGCCATCTGCTCCGGACCCTGAGCGAAGGTGGTGTGATCAACTGGGTTGATGAATTCCTTCGGGTCAGTCAGGGTGCCGTTTTCAATCAGCGAGGTCCACAGCTGGCGGGAAACCTGGAACTGCTCATTAATGAGCTTAGCCTTGGTGACATCGACCTTGCCGTTCTTCTCCGGCGTGTAGTTCAGCTCACACAGAGCAGAGTGGCCGGTGCCAGCGTTGTTCCACGGGGAGGAAGACTCCTTGGCGGGCTGATCGAGACGCTCGAACAGAACCTGTGACCAGGATGGCTCGAGCTCCTTGAGCAGCACACCCAGCGTCGCACTCATTACACCTGCACCAATGAGGACGACGTCTACCTCGTCGCCACTGGAAGCAGGAAGCTTGTTATCAGCCATTTTGCTGTCAACATCCTTACTAACTTGATTAGTGATTCAAACTAGCGCTCGCTCACATGCGCGCACACAACTAAAGACGCAAAAGAGAGCTACCGTCTCAGTCCATAATCTATTGTGGCACACATTCCCACTACCCCCGGTAATCGGCGCTAGGCTTGACCCTGTGACTACCGATATTCCCGATTTCGTTACCCCCACCTTTAACCCCGATAACCTAGGCGAAGACTACAGCCAACATGTCATCGAACTCGGCCAGGACCCCGACGGTGAGGGATCCGTACACGCGGTATTGGTCCGCTACTGCCCCGACTCGTCGGCAAGCGACTTCCAAAAACGTCCGGCGGTTCTATGGATTCACGGGATGTCGGACTATTTCTTCCAGAAGCACGTAGCGGAACGGTACCACGCCGAAGGCTACGCCTTTTACGCTATTGACCTGCGTAAGTGCGGGCGCGCGCACCAACCTGGGCAGACTTGGCATGGCTGCAGCGATCTGACGAATTACTTCGAGGATCTCAACAGGGCACTCGCAGTGTTAGACCACGCCGGTCATACAACTGTCACTGTTAATGCGCACTCCACTGGTGGTCTCATTGCCGTGCTCTGGCTCGATTGGTTACGAAGCACAGGCGGCCATTGCCCGCAAGCACCCAATTTTTCCGTCACGGCTGCCGTCTTGAACTCACCGTGGCTGGCTCTGCACGTTTCCCGGGCAAAGGCTCCCGTGTACTCGCTGGTGACTCGTGTTATGTCGCGGATTCGCCCCAACAGTCTTATTCCAGTGCAGTCTGCGGGCGGCTATGGAAAATCCATTAGCGCCGACCACCAGGGGCGTTGGGAGTACAACCGCACTTTCAAGCCGCTGGCTGGCCATGACAAGAACTGGCGTTGGCTCAATGCCATCATCGTCGGCCAGCAACGTGTCAGCCGCGGTATCGATACCGGCGTGCCGACGCTCGTCCTCCACTCGGACAACTACCTTCTCGGCTCCGACTACACACCGGAGCACAGCCGCGTTGACTCTGTCCTCAACACTGAGCAAATTGCCGATGCCACTGCCCACTTGGGACCGCAGGCTCGCAACGTCGCGATTCCGGGTGCTCTCCATGACGTCTACCTTTCCGCACCCGAAGCACTTGACCGCGCTTTTAATGAGACCTTTCAGTTCCTTGCCACAGTCAATCCAGGAGACAGCTCAAAATAGGAGCACAGAATAGGAACTCGGAATAAATCAGCATTCAGTACGGTTGAACCAAACTAGTTTGACCAGAATGCTAGGAGTGCTTGTGACCACTGAGAATTCGCCTGAGACTACCCCACGCCACTACGACGTCATCATTATCGGAACCGGGTCCGGCAATTCCATTCCAGCCCCAGCCTACGACAATGTCCGTATCGCTCTGGTGGAGGAAGGACGCTTCGGCGGTACTTGCCTCAACGTTGGGTGTATTCCCACCAAGATGTTCGTTCTGGCCGCTGATGCCGCCCGCAACATCCGCGAGGCCAGCCGCCTGGGTGTGCACGGCACCTTCGACTCCGTTGATCTCAAGCAAATCCAGGATCGCGTTTTTGCCCAGCGCGTCGACCAGATTGCCGACGGCGGCGAGGCATACCGCCGCGGGGACGAGACTCCCAATATCGATGTCTACGACCGGCACGCAACGTTCGTCGGCCGCCGCACTATTCGCACTGGCATCGGCGAGGAAACCGTCGACATCACAGCCGACAACATCATCATCGCTGCAGGCTCCCGCCCTCACGTTCCGGGCCTCATCGCAGACTCCGGGGTCGATTACTACACCAACGAGAACATCATGCGCGTCGACAAGCTCCCGCGCGAAATGATCGTCGTCGGCGGCGGCTACATCGCTAGCGAGTTCGCGCACGTCTTCGCCTCCTTCGGTACGAAGGTGCACATGCTGGTGCGCTCCGATGTCATGCTGCGTGGCTCAGACGCCGCTATCTCCGAGCGCTTCCACGAGGTTGCCGCCCGCGACATTGACATCCGCATGAACACCTCCATCACTGAACTCTCCCAGGAGGGCGAGATCGTCACGGCCACGCTTGACGACGGCACGGAGCTCGCAGCCGATGCCCTGCTCGTGGCAACCGGACGCATTCCCAACGGTGACCGTATGGACCTTGCAGCCGGTGGTGTGGAGATGCACGACGATGGTCGCATCAAGGTTGACCAGAACGGCCGCACCTCTGCCGAAGGTGTGTGGGCGCTGGGCGATGTCTCTAGCCCGTACCAGCTGAAGCATATTGCCAACCATGAGGCCAAGGTTGTCTTCCACAACGTGCTGAACCCGTCGGACCTGCGCGAATTTGACCACCGCTACATTCCGTCGGCAGTCTTCTCACATCCGCAGATTGGTCAGGTCGGTATGACCGAGGATGAAGCTCGCGCCTGGGCTGCGGAAAATGGCACGGAGATTACCGTGAAGGTACAGAACTACGGCGATGTCGCCTACGGCTGGGCGCTGGAGGATCGCGACGGCTTCGCTAAACTGATTGCGGACCGCTCCACCGGCCGCCTGCTGGGTGCGCATTTCATCGGCGAGCAGGCTGCCACCCTAGTGCAGCAGTGCATCCAGATGATGAGCTTCGAAATGGATGTGCGCGAAGTTGTCAAGGGCCAGCACTGGATCCACCCAGCACTGCCAGAGCTGATCGAAAACGCGATCCTGGGTCTGGAGTTCGATAACTAGCCCAGCTGTTCAATACCTGTGGCCTGGGCCAATGCGGGCCCAGCCAGGTACTTCTCAACTGCATCGGCCAACAGGTCGACCTGCCGCAGCCGTTCTCCGGAAAACGAAGTATTAGGGCTGACCTCAAAGCCGTCCCGACCGACGGCAACTGCAACTTCCATCAGCAACTCACGGCGCGCCTGATCATTTTCCAGGTAGCCGTGGCGGTGCGTGCCCATCACCATGCCACGCCGCGCCCCTTCTTCAGGCTCAGTGATAAAAGGCGCCTCGCTGCTTCGCACAACCTGTCCATTGTGGACTTCGTAAGAGCCATCCGGGTGGCTCACCAGCGTCTTCGTCCCTGCGAATTCAATGTCGGTATCGAACACGCCAAGCCCGTTCACTGTCCCGGCTACCGACTCCACCGAGTCAGTGATAGTGGTGCAGAGCATTTGGAACCCACCGCAGATGCCAATCAGCGGCAGCCCTCGGGCAGCTCGGTTCTCCAGTACGTCGTCAAGCCCACGCTCGCGCAACCACTTGAGATCGGCGACCGTCGACTTCGTCCCGGGCAACACGACCAGGTCGGCGCGAGCAACGACCGACGGATCGACCGTCCACTGCACGTGTACCCCTGGTTCACAGGCAAGCGCTTCGATATCGGTGGCGTTGGACACGCGAGGCAAGCGAATGGCGGCCACGGACAACGTTTCCGTACCCAGCGGTGCGTTCGCCGGCCCTACCGACGCACCAGCGACTGTGCCGAGCGAATCCTCCGCATCGATCCACAGCCCCGGAATAAAAGGCACTACGCCGAGTACGGGCACGCCGGTGTGCTCGCGCACCACGTCCAATCCCGGTGTCAACAGCGAAACATCGCCCCGGAACTTGTTGACGATAAAACCGGTAATCCGCGCGCGGTCTTCGGGGCTCAAAATTGCATGCGTGCCGACGAAATGTGCAAGCACCCCACCGCGGTCAATGTCACCGGCGACCACAACCGGCAGATCAGCGAGCTCTGCCAACCCCATGTTGGCGATGTCTGACTCTCGCAGATTGACCTCGGCAGGACTGCCAGCGCCTTCGCACAGGACGACATCGAACTGCCCCCGCAGCTCTTCCAATGTCTCCGCAACTACTCCGCGCAGCGCTTTTCTCCGCGACCGGTACGTCAGAGCGCTCACATGCCCATCGGCCTTGCCCTTCACCACCACCTGACTAGTGTGGTCCGAGCCCGGCTTGAGAAGCACCGGGTTAAAGGAGACATCCGGCTCCAGACCACAGGCGAGCGCCTGCAGAGCCTGCGCGCGCCCAATCTCGCCGCCGTCGAGCGTGACAGCGCAATTGTTGGACATGTTCTGTGCTTTGAAGGGTGCGACCTTCACGCCGCGGCGCGCGAGCAGCCGACACATGCCGGCGACCAGAACCGACTTACCGGCATCTGAGGTGCAGCCGGCAATCAGAGCTGCAGGGGCCTGCACGGGTTAGGCCTCGGGCTTCCAACCAGTTTGGAACTGGCCTGGCACGTTCTGCTCATCCGGCAGGGTGAGGATTTCATAGCCGTCGGAGGTCACCAGCACCGTGTGCTCGAACTGAGCGGTGAACTTGAAGTCATCATTCTGCACAGTCCAGCCGTTATCCCAGATGTGGTACGGCAGCTCACCGAGGTTAATCATCGGCTCGACAGTCAAGGTCATGCCCGGCTCGAAAATAGTGTCCTGGCTCGGCTCATCGTAGTGCAGGACAATCAAACCATTATGGAACGTGGTCCCGACACCGTGACCGGTGAAGTCCCGAACGGTGTTGTATCCAAAACGCTTAGCGTAGGACTCGATTACGCGGCCGATGACATTAATCTCACGGCCTGGCTTAATGACCTTAATGCCGCGCATGGTGGCGTTGTAAGTGCGCTCCACCAGCTGACGGTGCTGCTCCGAGACATTGCCCGCGAGGAAAGTCGCGTTGGTGTCACCGTGGACGCCGTTCTTGTATCCGGTGACATCGACATTGACGATATCACCGTCTTCAATAACCTGAGTATCCGGAATACCGTGGCAGACAATCTCATTAAGAGACACACAGCACGACTTCTCGAAACCGCGGTACCCCAGCGTGGACGGGTAGGTGTCGTGATCCAACAGGTACTCGTGCACCACCCGGTCAATCTCATCCGTGGTCACGCCCGGAGCTACGGCCTTGCCGGCCTCCACCAACGCGTTGGCAGCAATGCGAGAGACCTCTCGCATATTTTCAATATCTTCCGGAGTCTGTACCAGCGGCTCGCCGACGCCTTCCTGAACCTCGTCCTTCCAGGCGTACTCCGGCCGTTCAATATGTGCCGGAACAGTGCGAATTGGCGTGGACTTTTGCTGAGTAAGTGGAGAACGCTGAGTCATGGAACATACTCTACCCCTACCCCCGGATTAGCCTTTCGGCCTGTGCCGGTTTCGAAGCCAGAAATGCTCTAGCCCTCGTCCCCCGACCCTTCATCCATATTGGCGAAGAAGGCATCGGTAATCGCCACGGCATGCTCCGAACCACCACCTCCGACGATGAGCGTGGCAAAGGCCAAATCATCGCGGTAGCCAGTAAACCAAGCATGCGAGCCGCCTGCGTACTCGGCCTCACCGGTCTTTGCGTAGACTTCACCTCGACCAGCAATGGCCGAACCAGTACCAGAGGTCACCACCGCCCGCATGAGTGAGCGAACCTCGTTCAAAACCTCAGGTGGAAGCGGTTTCGATGTCTGGGACTGCCACGTTCCCGCGCTTGGCACGAGTGACGGCGTCGGAGTGCGCCCGGCCGCCACCGTCGCGGAAACCAGCGCCATGCCAAACGGGCTGGCCAAGTCATTGCCCTGTCCATAGCCCGCATCGATACGCTCGACTTCATCACTACCGTCAGACACGCTGCCGGTAATAGTGTCGAGGCCCGCGATGTGATAGTTGATTCCGATGCCGAAGTTCTTGGACTCCTCCTTGAACTGCCCTGGTTCCAACTTGTGGGAGATGTTGCCGAACGTGGTGTTGCAAGACCGCGCGAAGGCATCGCTCAGCGAGGTATCCCCGACACCACTTCCGTTGTAGTTGGTGACAATTCGCGGCCCGATTTCCATCGAACCTGGGCACGGCACAGTCGATCCCGCATTTAGCCCCTCGTGCTGCACACCTGCAGCGGCAGTGACAATCTTGTACGTCGATCCCGGCGGGAACTGTCCCATCAGCGCAAGGTCACCGTCCTTGTCTGCTTCCGCCGTCTGGGCTACCGCCAGAATCTTGCCCGTAGACGGCTGCACAGCCACCAGCATAGCCTTCGCATCTTGCCGCGTATCGACTGCCTTCTGCGCTGCGTCCTGCACCTTTTTACTAATCGATGCCTGCACCGCCGGGGCTACATCCGGAGACACCTCATAGAGCGTGCCGACGACTGCTCCGCCCTCGTTGGCCGCCACGATATTCCAGCCATCGGCACCGTGGTCACCAGTGTCCACTAGCCTTTCCACACGGCTCATCAAATCAGGCGCAAACCCCGGGTCGGGTCGCACCATCGCTGCTTCATCGTTAACAGAAATTCCGTCAATGTCCGCGAGCTCATCCTTGACTCGCTGCGGCGTGGATGCCGGCAGCACAATCAGCGAAAAGTTACCCTTCCCACCAGCTGCCTGCTCCCCCACTGCTCGGGCGTCGAGCTTCGGACCATCTTCCGGCATTTCATTATTGATGACCGTCGCCGCCCGGTTAATCGACGACTGCACATTCTCCGCCCCATCACGGTTGAGAATTACCCGGTGCACAGTCCCTGGCTCGAGCAGGGCCGCACCGTCCGAACCAACCACAGACGGACGTGGAGCTGCGATAGTGCGCAATTCTGGGTGCTGATTACGCCCCAGCTGTGGATGCAGGGATGCTGGCGACCAGCGCAGTGCCCAATCACGCTGCCCCGACTCGGTCTTGGTCAGCGTGAAAGTGGTGTCATATCCCCAGCGTCGCTGATGCGGCAGCTGCCAATTCATGGTGACTTCGGCCGAGGACTGATTCGAACTGGAATCGATACCCGCAATTTCATACTCAAGCCCCTCCGGCTGGAGGCCGGCAGTGGCCGCCTTCAGATCTCCTTCAGCGGAATCCGGATGATCGGTCAGCGCCGCCGCCTTAGCGACATCCCCTCCCGCCAGCGCCCCCAGGAATTCCTCAAGCACCTCGCGCCCGGTGTCAGGCCGCGGCGTACACGCGGCGGATGACAACACCAGACCCGTGATTGCCACAGCCGAGATACTGCGAAGCAGGGGCTTGCGGCGCGAAGTTTGTTCCATGTGGGCTGACGTTAGCACCGCTTTGCTTTACGACGACGCTGGCGCGCCGCAACCTGCTATCAGCGGTTCAGCACAATTGGATTGACCACGTCAGCAGCCATAACCAGAACGCCGAAGACCAGCAAGACTGCGGTAAAGGCCATAGTAATTGGCATGAGTTTGGTGTAATCGGCAGGCCCAAGCGCAGGCTTACCGAACGCCTTGCGAATCAGGTCGCGGATGCGCTCATAAATAACAACGGCGATGTGGCCACCGTCGAGTGGCGGCAACGGCACGAGGTTGAACACGGCCAGGAAATAATTGAGGTTAGCCAGCAACAGAAAGAATGAAGGCCACTGGTTCATCTCCACCAATTCACCACCGGCACGCGACGCGCCGACGACACTCATTGGGCTGGCCGGGTCACGCTGAGCACCAAAGATAGAGGCGACCACGCCGGGAACCTTCTCCGGAATGGAGAGCAGCCCGTTCCAAACCGCCCCGAAAAGGCTGCCTGTGAAGCTGGCCGCACCGCCGATGGCAGTCACTGCGTTGTACTCGTGAAGGATGGTCTCTGGTCGCTGGAAGGCGATACCAATTGCTGGCTGGTCGATGTCCTGCCCGTCGTTAGTCTTGCGCTTGACGACTTCCGGGGTGACCGTGACCGTCTGGGTGCTGCCATTGCGGTCGATGGTCATTTTGATGTCGCCACCTGCAGAGCTACCGATGAGAGACACAGCCTCGGGGTAGGACGTGATCTTGGTGCCATTGATCTTCTCAATCACATCTCCGGCACGTAGCCCTGCGCGCTCTGCAGGACCGGAACCAGTGCAGGGCTCCAGCGTGCCGTCGGCACGCTGTGCCGGCGAGACGCACTGCACCGCCTGAATGCGTGGCGCCATTTCCTTACCCATGTTGGGCAAACCCCACGTCACGGCAATGAAGTAAAGAATGATGAATCCAACGATGAGGTTCATTGCCACCCCACCGAGCATCACGATAATGCGCTGCCACCACGGCTTCTTGTACATGGCGTAGGGTTCTTCGGCAGGAGCGATGGGATCCATTGCCGTCATGCCTGCGATGTCGCAGAATCCGCCAAAGGGAATTGCCTTTACTCCATACTCGGTGTCATGCCCACCTGCCGCAGCGTGATGCCGCTTGAAGGAAAACAGCGTTGGGCCGAAGCCAATGAAGTATCGACGCACTCGCATTCCACACAGGCGAGCTGCGGTGAGATGGCCCCATTCGTGAAGGGCGATTGTCACCGCGATGCCGATTGCGAAGAGTAAAACTCCAAGAAGAAATGTCACGAGTGCTCACCCTACCCCCACTTTGGGCAAACGAGCACACCGGCGAACAGTTTCCGGCCGGGCTAAGTCCCAATTTCAGCAAGTTCTAAGGTATCCTTACACCCGATACTCAAGATTGTCTGAAAATGCGCTCAGTCGCTTTCAGCAAAACCGCAGATAGACTGAAGTGCATATAGAGTGCAATTCGCCGAAAGTGTTAACAGGAGGACTTTCAAGTGAGCAACCACGAGCCAAAGGAAGAAATTTACCGCGGCGTCAGCACCCTCGACGAGCCGTCGGCGAAGTGGGGCTGGCACGGCATTAGCAAGAGCGCTATGCAGAAGGCCGGCTGGATTTCCGTAATCTTCCTGCTGGGCATGACCATTGGTAACCACAAGGGCAACGTCGAGAACTGGTGGCTGGTCGTCATCGCCGCCCTGATTGCTATTGGCCTGCTGTTGCAGTTGTTCGCCCCGCAGGGTTCTCAGGTTCGCACCGTTACCGGTCACAACAAGCCGGAAGGCCACATTGAGCCGGAGTGGGCACGCGACCAGGTAAACGGCACTGGCGTCTACGCTAACCTGACCGACTCTCAGCTGCGCTCCTGGAACCGCCTGCCGGAAGGCCAGAACCAGTAGAGTTAGCCACTTTTGCTGAAAGTCTGGCCTAACAGCTCTATAGCAACAGCTCTATAGCGCTACAGCGCACAAAAAGATCCGCACCGAATTCGGTGCGGATTTTTTGCTATTTGTCGGCTAAACCTCTTCGGCCGCCAGCTGACCACACGCTGCCGCAATCTCGTTGCCACGGGTATCGCGGACCGTGCACGGTACCCCCTGCGCCTGTACGCGGCGGACGAACTCCTCCTGCTGCTTCTTCGGAGAGGCATCCCACTTCGAACCCGGAGTTGGGTTGAGCGGAATGAGGTTGACGTGGACACGTGAGCCCAGAGCATTATGGAGCTTCTTACCCAACAGGTCTGCACGCCAATCCTGGTCGTTAATATCGCGAATCAAAGCGTACTCAATAGATACGCGACGGCCTGTCTTGTCTGCGTAGTAGCGAGCTGCATCAAGTACCTCGGCCACTGTAAAGCGATTGTTGATTGGTACCAGCTCGTCGCGAAGCTCGTCATCTGGAGTGTGCAGAGACACCGCGAGGGTGACTGACAGGTCCTCGTCGGCAAGCCGTCGGATGTTCGGCGCGAAACCGACCGTAGAGACGGTGACATTGCGCATCGAGATGCCGAATCCCTCCGGCGACGGCCGCGTGATGCGATGGACGGCGGCGAGAACGCGATTGTAGTTCGCGAGCGGCTCACCCATGCCCATGAATACGATGTTGGTCAGGCGACCGCCCTCGGCTGCCATAGTGGCAGCGGCCTCACGAACTTGGTCGACAATCTCCGCGGTGGAGAGATTACGCTGCAGACCGCCCTGACCCGTCGCACAGAATGGGCATGCCATACCGCAACCGGCCTGTGAGGAAATACAGAGGGTCGCACGCCCCGGGTACTTCATCAGCACGGATTCCAGCAGCGTACCGTCACCTGCACGCCACAGCGTCTTACGGGTTTCGCCGTCGTCACAGGTGATGTGGCGAACGGGAGTCAACAAAGGTGGGAACAGACTGTCTTTGACCTTTTGACGGTCTGCTTCCGGCAGATCAGTCATCGTCATAGGGTCAGCCTCAAGCCGACCGTAATAGTGCCGGGCAATCTGATCGGCGCGGAAGGCCGGCAGGCCCAGTTCCTTGACCGCAGCCTTCCGTTCCTCAACATCGAGGTCCGCAAAATGGGTCGCGGGCATGCCGCGACGTGGAGCTTTAAGAACGATTGGAAGTGAAGATGCCATGATGGCACCCATTTTCGCATGTAATAACGGTTTTGGCCTAATGAGCGACTAGGCAGCCGCAACTAAGTGGACCTTTACAAGTGGTACATACCTGCCAAAACGTGTTGAATGATAGGTATGACTAACGCTAATCAGCCGAATAACGACAGTCCGCTTTTCGACGATACTCCGTCGTACTCTCCAAATGATTCCGTGGCTCCTGCACCAGAGCAGGACAACCTTCCAGAGCCAGTCGTTGACGCGCCCGCAGAGAAGGACTCCACACCGGAGCCAGCGCCCGCTCCTGGCCGGCGCAAGGTGAAAAAGACTACCGCGGGCTCGATGTGGGTTGGCCTGGTCATCAGTGCAGTTTTGCTGATCGTATTGCTTGTATTCATTCTGCAGAATCAGCAGGAGACCACACTAAACCTGTTCGGCTGGGCCTGGAACTTCCCGGTCGGTGTCGGAATGCTGTTCGCTGCTATCCTCGGCGCCCTCATCACTGCGCTAATCGGTGGCTGGCGAATGTTTGATCTGCGCCGCCAGATTCGTAAGGGCGACAACTAAAGCCCGACTGAACCAGCCAAATTAAACCAGGCTGAAAAGCTGCAATATCAGCCACGTCATCGCGGCTGATGGCAGCATGCCATCCAGGCGGTCCATCAGACCGCCGTGGCCCGGCAATATCGAGGACATATCTTTAATCCCCAGATCTCGTTTGAACTGGGACTCCATCAGGTCACCAAGCGTAGCCGAGATAACCAGGGCGATGCCCAGCACGATGCCCTGCCACCACGGCGCGTGCAACATAAAGATCGCACAGAGCGCTCCAGTAATGGTGGCGAGTACAAGAGAGCCGCCGAACCCTTCCCAGGATTTTTTAGGGCTTACCTTTGGGGCCATCGGATGCTTTCCGAACATTACACCAGCGGCATAGCCTCCGACGTCATTTGAAATAACCCCAATCATGAAGGTCACAATGACCAGACGCGGATCAACTCCCCAGGGATTGTCCATGCGTACCAGCTGCACTGCTAGCGCGGCAAAGAACGGAATCCACATCATCACGAAAACACCGACTGCGACATCCCGCAGCCAGTTCCGTGGTGCTTCGGCCATCCCGTGTAAGAACAGACGAACGACCAGCAAGAGCATCAGAGTCGCGGCCAGGCCCATGACCAAACCGTCAATCCCCCAGTAGGCAGACAACCACACCATCAGCTGTCCGCCGAGAATCAATACCGGGCGAGGGACCTGCCAATCGGACTCACGGAGCCGCTCGCAGACCTCCCAGGTTGCGAGACCAACCGCCGCGGCGACCAGAACGGTCCAGGCGAGCGCCCCCAGTAGCAAGCCGATGATGACGACTGCACCAAGTGCTACGCCCACCGTGATTGCAACCGGCAGGTTCCGACCTGCTGAGTTGCGTGGCTTAATGAGCCGTAGTTCGTCTAGAACACGTTCCTTATTGGACGCTGGCTTCGACGTTGGCATTGGCGCCTCAAATCCCCTCTCCCGGTTGAATATGAAGGCCTAAACCTCCATCAATTCCGCTTCCTTGCGTTCAACCAAGGAGTCCACCTGCTCGACGTAGTTCTTGGTGACCTGGTCCAGCTCCTTTTCGCCTGCCTGCACCTCGTCCTCGCCAGCATCGCCGTCCTTCTGAATCTTCTTCAGAGTTTCCATGCCCTTACGACGGACATTGCGAATCGCGATCTTGGCGTCTTCGCCCTTCGAACGTGCGACCTTAACCATCTCACGACGACGCTCCTCGGTCAGCTGCGGGATAGTTACGCGCAGGACCTGGCCATCATTAGTCGGGTTCACACCCAGGTCGGAGTTGCGAATCGCGTTTTCGATGTCGCCCATGACGCTCAGCTCATACGGCTTAATCAGCAGCATGCGCGGCTCTGGAACCGAAATGGTAGCCATCTGGGTAATCGGAGTCGGAACACCGTAGTACTCCGCAATAACGCCGTTGAACATCGCCGGGTTCGCACGGCCAGTGCGAATGTGGGTCAGCTCCTCGCGGCAGTGTTCTACGGAGCTACCGTACTTTTCTTCACAGTCAAGCAGGACTTCATCAATCATTGTGTTTTTAACCTCGGGTTTCTACGCGGGTTCTAGATAGTTCTAGAGCGCTCTGTGGAAAGAACGTATTACGAACAAATTTATCAGCTGTGGACGAGAGTACCGATTTGCTCACCGGCTACCGCGCGCGCAATGTTTCCGTCGGTAAGCAGATTAAACACGAGAATCGGCATGTTGTTGTCCATGCACAGGGAGAAGGCGGTGGCATCAGCAACGCGCAGGTCCCGTTCCAGAACCTCACGGTGGGTGATGTCATCGAACAGCTCTGCGTCCGGCACCTCACGTGGGTCGGCCGAGTAGACACCGTCAACGGCCTTGGCCATCAGCAGCACCTCGCAGCCGATCTCCAGGGCACGCTGGGCCGCGGTGGTGTCGGTGGAGAAGTACGGCATACCCATACCTGCACCGAAGATGACCACGCGGCCCTTCTCCAGGTGGCGCTTAGCACGCAGCGGCAGGTACGGCTCTGAGACCTGTGCCATGTTGATAGCAGTCTGCACACGGCAGTCCACGCCCTCCTGCTCGAGGAAGTCCTGCAGAGCCAGGCAGTTCATGACCGTGCCCAGCATGCCCATGTAGTCAGAGCGTGCGCGGTCCATGCCGCGCTGCTGAAGCTGTGCGCCACGGAAGAAGTTACCGCCGCCGATGACGACACAGACCTCGACGCCCTTTCGGGAAACTTCCGCAATCTGTCGGGCAACGTTTTGCACCACGTCCGGGTCAACGCCAACCTTGCCGCCACCGAACATCTCACCACCGAGCTTGAGCATCACACGCTTGAAGCCATTGCGCTCGACAGATTCTGCCATGACCATGCACCTTTCTCACACCGTTTAAAAAGTCGCAGACGAGTCTACCCGGTCACGACAGCAAGGCGCACTTGACGCTCCGCATTATCGGCTACAGGACAGCAAAATGCCCCGCCCGGGTTCCCGAGCGGGGCATTTAAACTAGCTCACAGCTAGAGGCTTATGCACAAATTACAGGGAATTAGTGCTGGCCAACCTCGAAGCGAACGAAACCGGTCAGGGTAACGCCAGCCTCTTCCATGAGCTGCTTAACGGTCTTCTTGCTGTCGGCGACAGACGGCTGCTCCAGCAGAACAACGTCCTTGTAGAAGCCGTTCAGACGACCCTCGACAATCTTGGCGATAGCCTGCTCCGGCTTGCCCTCTTCGCGGGTGATCTTCTCGTAGACAGCGCGCTCTGCCTCGACGCGGTCGGCCGGGACATCCTCGCGGGACAGGTACTGAGCCTTCAGAGCAGCAACCTGCATAGCTGCTGCGTGAGCAGTCTCTGCAGCGCCCTCGCCCTCACCGGTGTAAGCAACCAGAACACCGACAGCTGCCGGCAGGTCTGCTGCACGGCGGTGCAGGTAGACAGCGATGTTGTCGCCCTCGAGAGTAGCGGCGCGACGCAGCTCCAGCTTCTCACCGATCTTTGCGGAGAGCTCCTGGGTAGCGTCAGCTGCGGTCTGACCGTCGAGGTCAGCTGCTGCGAGCTCTTCCGGGGAGTTTGCCTTGACTGCTGCGGCAGCGTCGGCGACCTTGTTGGCGAAGTCAATGAACTCCTGGTTCTTGGCAACGAAGTCGGTCTCGGAGTTGACCTCGACCATGGTGTTACCAGAAACAGCGATCAGGCCCTCGGCGGCGGTGCGCTCTGCACGCTTGCCGACGTCCTTTGCGCCCTTAATACGCAGGATCTCGACAGCCTTGTCGAAATCTCCGTCGGTCTCGACGAGTGCGTCCTTACAAGCCTTCATGCCGGAGCCGGTCAGCTCACGGAGCTTCTTGACGTCAGCAGCAGTGAAATTCGCCATGCTGGGCGTTCCTCCTTGTGGTGGTTAGAACTTGTGGTGGTTAGAAAGTTCAGCTTTACTCAGCGGATGCCGTCTCAGTTGCAGTGGAGCCCTCGGCGTCCATCTCTGCAGCCTGGTCGGTGTTCTCAGCGGCGGACTCGATCGGAGCGTCGCCTGCTGCCTCGCGAGCAGCGTTGGCCTCGCGCTCAGCGCGAGCCTTGCGGCCCTCTTCAACAGCGGTGGAGATGATGCGGGTCAGCACGGAAGCAGCGCGGATTGCGTCGTCGTTGCCCGGGATCGGGAAGTCAACGTCATCCGGGTCGCAGTTGGTGTCCAGGATGGCAACAACCGGAATGCCCAGCTTCTTAGCCTCGGCGACAGCGATGTGCTCCTTGTTGGTGTCAACAATCCACAGTGCGGACGGAACCTTGGACATGTCGCGAATGCCGCCCAGGGTGCGCTCCAGCTTGGTGCGCTCACGGGTCAGCATCAGGATTTCCTTCTTGCCGCGACCCTCGTAGCCGTTCTCAGCAGCGTCCATTGCCTGAAGCTCCTTCAGGCGAGCCAGGCGCTTGGAAACGGTGGCGAAGTTGGTCAGCATACCGCCGAGCCAGCGGTGGTTGACGTATGGCATGTCAACGCGCTCTGCCTCGTTCTGAACGGCTTCCTGAGCCTGCTTCTTGGTACCGACGAACAGGATGTTGCCACCGTGAGCGACAGTCTCCTTGACGAACTCGAAAGCCTCGTCGATGTAGGTCAGGGTCTGCTGCAGGTCGATGATGTAGATGCCATTGCGCTCGGTGAAGATGAAACGCTTCATCTTCGGGTTCCAACGACGGGTCTGGTGACCGAAGTGGACACCTGCATCGAGCAGTTCTCGCATGGATACAACAGCCATGTCATATTCAGGGAAGATCCTCACGTCCAGCCTGACTAGGGCTGCGGCTGCTTCCCTTCCTTTCTTATCCGATATAGGTGGTTACAGTTCACGCACAGGCTTTCCCTGTGCCCTAGCGCTCCCCCGCTGCCTCACACCCGACAGATATTCTTGCCGAGCACCCGTGAACCAGCCGGAATGGGTCGCGCGCGTAGTCTTTGTGCTAATGACCGCCCGATTAAGGCAGACACCGCGAGCGTCATCTTATCTGATACATCGCGCAGGTCGCAATATCTGACACGCCCTGCTATCCACAGGACAAAAAGTCATCCACAGCTAGAACCGTTTGCAATGCACTGCCGCTTGTCGACGGGTGTAGCGTCCGCCACACTATCGCGCATGACAACCAAGCAGAGTTTCAGGCGCTCGCTAATGCGCACATTAGCGCTATTCGTGCTCGCTGTCGCGCTAACAACACCCCCAAGCCCACCTGCAGCTACCGGCGAGCCAATATCCGCTATTGCACATACCTTCCCTGTGCACGGCAAAGTTCTACGCGACTACGCCCCACCGGAAAAACGCTGGCAGCCTGGACATCGCGGAGTAGACCTGAACGCCTCCCCGGGTCAGCCAATCCGCGCCTCAGCTCCCGGTGTGGTGCATTTCGCCGGTTCGATCGCCGGAATGACTTCCGTGTCAATCATGCACGCCGATGGCATCCGCACAACCTATCAGCCCATAGATACCGCGTTAGAAAAGGGAGACCACGTGGCCGCTGGCCAGGTGATTGGTCATCTTGTGGTCAACGCCAAACATCCCGAACCGGGCCTGCATTGGGGCGCACTGCGAGGCAAAGACTATCTCAACCCACTGGATTTGATACAGCGGAGACCAATCGTGCTCAAGTCTGTACGCAATTAAACAACCCTGCGCAATTAAGCGCGCGGATGTGCCCGCTTATGTACTTCACGGAGACGATCCGCTGAGACGTGGGTATAAATCTGCGTGGTCGCCAGACTCGAATGACCGAGCATCTCCTGCACCACACGCAAGTCAGCGCCACCTTCCACCATGGCCGTGGCCGCAGAATGTCGGAGAGCATGCGGTGAAACATCAGCCCATTTATGAATAACTCGGCGCGCCTGACGAGGATTCAATCTACCTCCACGCACACCGAGAAAAAGCGCATGTTCGGCCTGTGCGGAAGCATGAAAGCTTCCACGCACCTGGAGCCAGCCTTTGAGTGCCGCCTCCGCTGGTGCACCGAAGGGCACGATGCGCTGCTTGTTCCCCTTACCCACTACCGAGATGATGTGGCGGGAAAAGTCCACATCAGAGACGTCGGCCTTGCACAGCTCCTCTACACGCATCCCGGTGGCATACAACAGTTCCACAATGGCCAAGTCTCGAGCTGCTACTGCGCTGTCCTCGGCGGAGACTTTCTCGATTGCCTCCTCGACCCTCTCCGGCGAGAGCACTTCCGGAAGATGCTGATGCTTCTTCGGCGTTGACAGCCGCAGCGACGGATCAGCATCGAGAATTTGCCGAGCTACGAGCCAACTACAGAACTGGCGAATGGACGTCGTTAAGCGAGCCAGCGATGACCGCGCAGCACCCTCCGCATGCTTCGCGCCGAGGTGCGCACGGATGACAGGGGTGGAGAGTTCACTGATGTGGTCCAGGCCGGCGAGGAGGGGGATGAGATCGGCTCGATAGGCACGGACGGTTGCGTCAGAGAGTCTGCGGGAATAAGTCAGCTCATCGAGAAAATCCATGAGCACGGCCTCAATATTGGCGGATAACCCGAGATCCAGCTCAGTCCTGTCGTCGTTATTGGTTGCGCGCTTCACGGTTCTGACCTTAGTAGATGCGGGTTAAGTAAAGAAAAGTGTGTCCGCATGCCACCATAACCCCAGACCACACACCACAAATCACCAAAGAATAGCT
>NZ_JASPJP010000039.1:0-1411 GCF_030232615.1 Corynebacterium sp. MSK035 | reverse complement strand
GGGTTAAGTAGCAAAAAGTGTGTCCGCTCGGCGTGTTGCGGGGCGGGCACACCGTTTGTTACTTCATGGGGCCTTTTCTGATTCCTATCGAGTGTTCGTACTCGGTTGGGATAGCGTTGTCGTAGAAGGCTGGTCGGCCTGTTTCATGGTCGGCTTTGTTGTGGTCTTCTTCGACAAGATCGTTGACTTTGGCGAGTTGATCTTGGCCGAAATTGCACTGCCTGGCGATCTTTAATGGGTCGTCAGGCAGTTGCGTTTTCGAGTGCAGGTACCACTCGAGCATTTTTCGTTGGCGTTCCCCGGACCTGCCGCGATGCGCGTCGGCGATGCGTTTGAGCCCGGCGTTGATGCCGCCTTCCAGACTGTTTGTCGTTGAAGCCCAGCGTTGAGGCTCAAGCGCATTCGGTGGTGGCTGCAGGTAGGTAAACAGCCATCCTTTCCGTGAGAGGTGCAGCAGGGAGTTGTATGCCTTGCGAACTCGCAGATGGGTCCATTCCCACTGGTTGTTGAGTGTGCGGCGCTCTTTTGACACGGGCGTTTTCTCGTTGAGGAATGCTTTGAATACCTGTCCGAAGTCGTGCAGACGCAGCGTCCACTCCCGTGCCTGGTCGAGTGTGGTGATACGGGTCAGTTTCAACGCCAGGGCGTAGATGGCTTTGCCGGCGTCGGTGCGTGGTCGTGATGTGGTGTAGCGGCGGATGACGCGTTGCGCATGGACGAGGCATCGTTGGATTATCGCGTTCGGCCAGCAGGCTTTAATCGCAGTAAGTGCGCCTTGTCCGCCGTCGAGGACGACGCAGAGCGGCTCAGCGATTTTGCGGAGTAGCTGCGTGTAGGCGTGGGCGGTTTCGTGTTTGGTCCAGTGCCATGCGATGACGTGGTCGTGGCTGGCTGCGACGAGCAAGCATCCGGCGGCGGTGTAGGTACCGTCGATGAAGATCTGGTCGTAGATGCGCTGTGGGTCACCGTCGTTGGGGATGTCGATGAGCCAGAACGGTTTGAATCGGCGGTCAAGTGTCCAACGGCTTACCCCTTGTTGCTGGGCGAGTTCAGACAACGTTGCTGTGGAGGTGGCATAAGAGACGAAGGCTTTAAAGTCGCGGGTCTGCGTGCGGTCGGTGCGGGTTCGTGTCGTGGAACTGCCGCAGTTCGGGTCCTTGCATCGCCACCTGGTTGTGCCTTTAGAAGTGGTTCCGTTTTTCTTCATTTGCCCAGCGCATATCGGGCATCGTGGTCTGTTTTTACTCACCCGGAAAGCACACCAACCCCCGATTAGCACATGCGGGTGCCATTCCGGTGGATTGAACACTAATCGGGCGGATATAAGGTCTTGATGCTTATATCCGCCCGATTTACCCAGCCTAATCAGCAGTAATGCTGAAAGTCAGACACACTTTTTGCTACTTAACCC
>NZ_JASPJP010000038.1:0-1421 GCF_030232615.1 Corynebacterium sp. MSK035 | reverse complement strand
TCAATCGGCATCCAGAAAGGCCAAATCTAACCCCCGCGCGACACGCCGAGCCAGACACACATTTTGTCGTTTAACCCTTAATCGCACCCCGAAGCCACTAATACACACACGGAAATACGCTTCTTCTCAGGTGGAAGACATACAATGGCCTGCGATGTCTACTGAAAATACGAGCGCTCCTGGCGCAGAGTCGACCACGCTGCCGACCACGAGCCCCTACTCTGAAATCCCGAAGCCGACCCCACTGGGCGTCATCGCCAACGCAGTTCGCGGTGGCCTCATTGGTCTCGCCGAGACGATTCCGGGGGTCTCCGGCGGCACGCTTGCGCTGATCACGGGCATCTACGGACGCCTGATTGAATCAGCAAAGCGCATCACCGATCTGCCGCGGGCAATGTCGAAGGGCACCTTCAAGGAGGACCTACGCAGGATCGACTGGTGGCTGCTCATCCCGGTGGCTATCGGCATGGTTGCCATGGTCTTCTCCATGGCAGGCGTCATGGAGAACTTCGTCACCAACCAACCAGTCGCTTCCCGAGCACTGTTCATGGGCATGATCGCCGCCTCGATCACCATGCCGCTGAACGAGCTACCGCCAGGCGCTCTGCGTCAGCCGGGCATGCGCGGCAAGGCCATCGCCGTCTTCCTGTTCTTCAGCATCGCCCTGTTCGCGCTTACTTCCCTGCCACAGGCCGCACCGACGCAGCCGCCTCTCTGGCTCGTACTCATCGCCGCCTCGATTGCCGTGTGCGCACTGGTTCTGCCGGGCGTTTCGGGCTCTTTCTTCCTACTGGTCATCGGACTCTACGCACCGACCATGGGCGCAATTCACGACCGTGACTTCGCCTACATCGGCACGTTCTTCGTCGGCGCGCTGATCGGCATCGTCCTGTTCATCCGCCTCCTCGAATGGCTGCTGAGTACGCACCAGGCGCTCACGTTGGTCGCCATGTCCGGCCTCATGCTCGGTTCACTGCGCGCTCTCTGGCCGTGGCAGACCGAAAACAACGAGCTCCAGGGCATCGGCTCCGACTGGGGACTCGCCCTCGGGCTCTTCATTCTCGGCGCCGCAATCGTCAGCGTCGTCGCTTATGCGCAGCGCCGTTTTTCTAATTCGGGGTCGATGGACTAAACTAGTCAAAGTCGCTTCGATAGAGCATTTTCGCTTATCGACGGCTTTGCGCCCCTGTAGCCCAATTGGCAGAGGCAACGGATTCAAAACCCGTCCAGTGTGAGTTCGAGTCTCACCGGGGGCACGATTTTAAAACCCGCCTTCACCTGACTTTTAGCCTGGTGGGGGCGGGTTTTTGGTTGGGTTAGTATTCACTATCTTTCACTCTTTTTCGGGTTAAACGACAAAATGTGTGTCTGGCTCGGCGTGTCGCGCGGGGGTTAGATTTGGCCTTTCTGGATGCCGATTG
>NZ_JASPJP010000037.1:0-1442 GCF_030232615.1 Corynebacterium sp. MSK035 | reverse complement strand
GGGTGGGTGGTGTCATGCCAGACACTGAATAACGGACGCGAGCAAAAACCCTGTAATTCACACTTTGTGTGTTGAATGTTTGGTCTATTAGTACCGGTCACCTCCACACCTTACGATGCTTCCAGATCCGGCCTATCAACCCCATCATCTATAGGGGACCTCAAAAGAAACCTAATCTTGGAACAGGCTTCCCGCTTAGATGCTTTCAGCGGTTATCCCTTCCGTACGTAGCCAACCAGCCATGCCCCAGGCGGGACAACTGGCACACCAGAGGTACGTCCATCCCGGTCCTCTCGTACTAGGGACAGCCTTCCTCAAGTTTCTACGCGCGCGGCGGATAGAGACCGAACTGTCTCACGACGTTCTAAACCCAGCTCGCGTGCCGCTTTAATGGGCGAACAGCCCAACCCTTGGGACCTACTCCAGCCCCAGGATGCGACGAGCCGACATCGAGGTGCCAAACCATCCCGTCGATATGGACTCTTGGGGAAGATCAGCCTGTTATCCCCGGGGTACCTTTTATCCGTTGAGCGACACCGCTTCCACAAGCCGGTGCCGGATCACTAGTCCCTAGTTTCCTACCTGCTCGACCTGTCAGTCTCACAGTCAAGCTCCCTTGTGCACTTACACTCAACACCTGATTGCCAACCAGGCTGAGGGAACCTTTGGGCGCCTCCGTTACTCTTTGGGAGGCAACCGCCCCAGTTAAACTACCCACCAGGCACTGTCCCTAACCCGGATCACGGGCCGAGGTTGAGATGTCCAATACGATCAGAGTGGTATTTCAACAACGACTCCACCCCAACTGGCGTTGAGGCATCACAGTCTCCCACCTATCCTACACAAACCGAACCGAACACCAATACCAAGCTATAGTGAAGGTCCCGGGGTCTTTTCGTCCTGCCGCGCGTAACGAGCATCTTTACTCGTACTGCAATTTCGCCGGGTCTGTGGTTGAGACAGCAGGGAAGTCGTTACGCCATTCGTGCAGGTCGGAACTTACCCGACAAGGAATTTCGCTACCTTAGGATGGTTATAGTTACCACCGCCGTTTACTGGGGCTTAAATTCTCCGCTTCGACCCCAAAAGGGTCTAACAGGTCCTCTTAACCTTCCAGCACCGGGCAGGCGTCAGTCCGTATACATCGACTTACCCGTCTTCGCACGGACCTGTGTTTTTAGTAAACAGTCGCTTCCCTCTATTCTCTGCGGCCACAACCAGCTCAACCACGTCGGTCACCAGTCATGGCCCCCCTTCTCCCGAAGTTACGGGGGCATTTTGCCGAGTTCCTTAACCACAGTTCTCCCGATCGCCTTAGTATTCTCTACCTGACTACCTGTGTCGGTTTCGGGTACGGGCCGTATATCCACATCGCTAGAGGCTTTTCTCGGCAGCATAGGATCACCAACTTCCCCAAAACGGGTACGCATCACGCCTCACCC
>NZ_JASPJP010000036.1:0-2536 GCF_030232615.1 Corynebacterium sp. MSK035 | reverse complement strand
TGCATCCCCACAACCCCACGCACGCAAACCCTGCCAGGTATCACACGCACGCGGTTTAGCCTCATCCACGTTCGTTCGCCACTACTAACGGAATCACAATTGTTTTCTACTCCTACGGGTACTGAGATGTTTCACTTCCCCGCGTAACCACCAATTAGACTATGAATTCATCTAACGGCGACCGCCCACAACGACGGCCAGGTTTCCCCATTCGGACACCCTCGGATCAACGCTCAGTTGGCAGCTCCCCGAGGCCTATCGCAGCCTCTCACGTCCTTCATCGGCCTACTATGCCAAGGCATCCACCATGCGCCCTTACAACACAACACACAAACAAATAACTAAGAACAATCACAAACAGAAAAACTGCTTGACAAAATCGAACTTACAGAAAAACAAGATGCTCGCGTCCACTATCCAGTTCTCACACAACACCCACACACCACAAAACAAACCACCAAACAGCAGCCTGCCCGCAGCACGCAGCAACCTGTAAACAGGAACAACAACATGTGTCATCCCAGACACCCAACAGCGCACCAACAACCAACCAACACCAAAGGAAAGCACAAACGCTTAAAATCATCACACGCACGCGCAGACCACCACTTCAGTGATCTAACCAGTAGGTGTTCCACCCAAAAAACAAAAAATAGCCACACGCCACCAACACGATGACACATGACACAAAGAAAAAATAATCTCCTTAGAAAGGAGGTGATCCAGCCGCACCTTCCGGTACGGCTACCTTGTTACGACTTCGTCCCAATCGCCAATCCCACCTTCGACAGCTCCCCCACAAAATGTGTTAGGCCACTGGCTTCGGGTGTTACCGACTTTCATGACGTGACGGGCGGTGTGTACAAGGCCCGGGAACGTATTCACCGCAGCGTTGCTGATCTGCGATTACTAGCGACTCCGACTTCACGGGGTCGAGTTGCAGACCCCGATCCGAACTGAGACCGGCTTTGCGGGATTAGCTCGCCCTCACGGACTGGCAACCCACTGTACCGACCATTGTAGCATGTGTGAAGCCCTGGACATAAGGGGCATGATGATTTGACGTCATCCCCACCTTCCTCCGAGTTAACCCCGGCAGTTTCTTACGAGTCCCCACCACAACGTGCTGGCAACATAAGACAAGGGTTGCGCTCGTTGCGGGACTTAACCCAACATCTCACGACACGAGCTGACGACAACCATGCACCACCTGTATACAAGCCACAAGGGAAACACCATCTCTGGCGCGATCCTGTATATGTCAAGCCCAGGTAAGGTTCTTCGCGTTGCATCGAATTAATCCACATGCTCCGCCGCTTGTGCGGGCCCCCGTCAATTCCTTTGAGTTTTAGCCTTGCGGCCGTACTCCCCAGGCGGGGCGCTTAATGCGTTAGCTACGGCACGGATCCCGTGGAAGGAAACCCACACCTAGCGCCCACCGTTTACGGCATGGACTACCAGGGTATCTAATCCTGTTCGCTCCCCATGCTTTCGCTCCTCAGCGTCAGTTACTGCCCAGAGACCCGCCTTCGCCACCGGTGTTCCTCCTGATATCTGCGCATTTCACCGCTACACCAGGAATTCCAGTCTCCCCTACAGTACTCAAGTTATGCCCGTATCGCCTGCACGCCCGGAGTTAAGCCCCGGAATTTCACAGACGACGCGACAAACCACCTACGAGCTCTTTACGCCCAGTAATTCCGGACAACGCTCGCACCCTACGTATTACCGCGGCTGCTGGCACGTAGTTAGCCGGTGCTTCTTCTCCATCTACCGTCAGAAACCCTTCGTCGATGGTGAAAGGAGTTTACAACCCGAAGGCCGTCATCCCCCACGCGGCGTCGCTGCATCAGGCTTCCGCCCATTGTGCAATATTCCCCACTGCTGCCTCCCGTAGGAGTCTGGGCCGTGTCTCAGTCCCAATGTGGCCGTCCACCCTCTCAGGCCGGCTACCCGTCGCCGCCTTGGTAGGCCATTACCCCACCAACAAGCTGATAGGCCGCGGGCCCATCCCACACCGAAAAAACTTTCCACCACACCCTCACGGTGCGGTCCTATCCGGTATTAGACCCAGTTTCCCAGGCTTATCCCGAAGTGCAGGGCAGGTCACCCACGTGTTACTCACCCGTTCGCCACTCGTGTACCCCAGCAAGCTGGAGCCTTACCGTTCGACTTGCATGTGTTAAGCACGCCGCCAGCGTTCGTCCTGAGCCAGGATCAAACCCTCCATCAAAAACCCTTCAAATCAGAAGAATCAAAAAAACAATGAAAGGCCCAAAAACCTGACAAAAACAAAACAAACAACCACCACACACCAAAAACAGTGCGCGGCCTGGCCGTTATCCAAAAATAAAACGTTCTCCCCTTCGAACCGACGAGGCCAAAAAAGAAGAGAACAACCATGATCTTTCCCACAAATGAAAAAACCACGCGAAAAGCACCCAAACAAAGGCGCCGCCACGCAATCCATCACCCGCAAGCACAAAAGGACCCAAAACAAACAAAGGCCCCCGGCACCCACCAGCAACACACACGC
>NZ_JASPJP010000035.1:0-2652 GCF_030232615.1 Corynebacterium sp. MSK035 | reverse complement strand
ACGCAATCCATCACCCGCAAGCACAAAAGGACCCAAAACAAACAAAGGCCCCCGGCACCCACCAGCAACACACACGCAAACGACAACCAAACAAGCACTTTCCCAAAAAAGTATTAGTTAGTACATCGGCACACTATTGAGTTCTCACACAACACACACCCACGAAGACAACCACCCCAACCAGGGCAACCACCACGTGAGCAGCAGAAGAAGACTCTACCTTCACTGCAAACACAAGTCAAACCGACCGTGAATACAAAGTAAACTCTCCCCCACATCACCACAACAAGCAATCACATCGCCCTGTCGCGCTGACCCCGGATACATTACACACACTTCACACATAAAGCGAACCCCCAGGTCACAATGCTTTTCTAGGGCACTTTCGAGCTAATAGAAGACCATAACCGTAGAGTTTCACTTAAAGCTGTTCGGCATTGCATTCGTTCACCGGCCGCTCACGCACACTAACGAACTATCTCAGCAGAATGACGTGGCCCGAAAGCCTCGTCGTAAAGCGAGATGGAGCGAAACCACCCCAATAGAAAGCTCCAGTGAGGAAAAGCTGGACTAGGGAACTAAAGTCGAACTGTGACTACATCAACGAAGACCGATGCTCGGACCGTCCATCCGGTCGATGAGTATCCGGGCCATGTGAAACTGCTTGTACTCGGCTTTCAACATGTGCTCGCCGCGTATGCAGGCGCGGTGGCAGTCCCGCTTTTCGTGGGCTGGGCACTTGTGGATGCCGGGCGTATGTCCCCATCCGATATTCCGCACCTAATTGCCGCGGACCTGTTTGTTGCCGGCATCGCCACCATCGTGCAGTCGGTGGGCATTTGGCGATTTGGTGTGCGGCTACCACTGATTCAGGGCTGTACCTTCTCTGCTGCCATTCCGATGGTCACTATCGGATCGCAATACGGCGTGCCCGCAATCTACGGTTCGGTGATTGCATCGGGCATTTTCATGATGCTCTTTGCACCGCTTTTTGCGTCGCTTCTACGCCTATTTCCGCCGTTGGTCACTGGTACGGTGCTATTGATTATCGGTACGACGCTTATGCCAGTCGCAGCTGACTGGGTTGGTGGCGGTGCTGAAGTTAAGGACACTCCTGATTTCGGCACACCCCAAAACTTGGCAGTAGCTGTGTTTGTGTTGGTCTTGATTCTCAG
Source organism: Corynebacterium sp. MSK035 (assembly GCF_030232615.1). Taxonomy (NCBI): domain Bacteria; kingdom Bacillati; phylum Actinomycetota; class Actinomycetes; order Mycobacteriales; family Corynebacteriaceae; genus Corynebacterium; species Corynebacterium sp. MSK035. Next base: position 1,477 of record NZ_JASPJP010000035.1, on the reverse strand, counting down.
TATTGAGCGTTGGGCACCGGAATGGCTCGCCCGAATCGCCGTTCTAGTGGGCATGATTTCTGGGTTGCTGCTATGCATTCCATTGGGAATGGTGGATTGGTCTGGGGCCAAGGACTCACCGATCTTTGGGCTGACACATCCGTTCTACTTCGGCATGCCTGAGTTTGTCTTCTCGGCTGTATTTGCCATGTGCATTGTCTCGCTTGTGACTATGGTCGAGGCGACTGGAGATGTGCTTGCAATCGGTGAGATTACCGAGACCGAGATTGATAATCGCCGTATTGCCGACACACTGCGTGCCGACGGTGCTGCGACCGTGATCGGCGGTATTTTCAATACCTTCCAATACACGGCTTTTGCCCAGAACATCGGCGTCCTGTCCATCACGGGCGTGCGATCCCGATGGGTTACCGCAGCTGCAGGCGGAATGCTGCTGATTCTGGGACTGATTCCAAAGACGGCCGCTCTCGTTGCTGCTATCCCGGCTCCAGTTTTGGGAGGTGCCGGTATCGCCTTGTTCGGCATGGTCGCAGCATCCGGCGTCCGCACCCTATCCAAGGTTAAGTTCACTGAATCCAACGTGATCGTGGTTGGTATTCCGTTGGCACTGGCATTGCTTCCGGCTGTATCGCCCGAACTATTCTCCGGACTGCCGGCATGGGCACAAACGTTTATGGCCTCAGGAATCTGCGTAGGTTCCGTCGCAGCTATTATCTTGAACCTTTTGTTCAACACCGCCGACCGTGCACCGCACGCAGTTACTCCGAGCGCTCACGACACCTTCCGCGGAGGTATCAACTCTGAAGATAAGGACCACGACGGCTACGGCGACGTCCCGCCCGCTAAGCCAAGCAGTAATAACTAACTTCGGTACTTTGATTAGCGTGGCTGGATAGCTCAATCCCAGACCGCGCTGGCGTAATTAAATACAACACATTCCCGTATGGGCGCAGGCAATACCTCGCCCATACGGGATTTCCTTTTGGCGCGACCTTGGATGGCGCCGCGTTGTCTCGTAGGTAGGGCTTAAGAATCAGGACGAATTCCAAATAAGCGTATGGATCCCTATTTGGACAGCTTGGCAGTAAAGCCCCATTGAAGCGCGGTATCTGCATGTCGGGATGAGTGGCTGTGGTAATCACAGAAGTGCAATAACTGAATCGGACATGCCAACAAGCTCAGTGCCAGAATTCGAGGAGCCTCCGACCGGTGTACTGCGCATCGGACCCTTCTAAGTACCCGCAATTAAGCCAAATCGGTAGCTACCCCGAGATATAAGCCACGACATTTGTCGATTAAATGTTGTTTACCCGTAGGTACAAAAGTGGGCCGCAGCAGCCCACCCCACACAAGGGGCAAGGCAACCACGACCCACAAACAAGATTATTATGCCGGCGGCAACCTACTCTCCCACACCCTCCCGAGTGCAGTACCATCGGCGCTGGTGGACTTAGCTTCCGGGTTCGGAATGGGACCG
>NZ_JASPJP010000034.1:0-3933 GCF_030232615.1 Corynebacterium sp. MSK035 | reverse complement strand
ACTGCGTAAATCTAGACCGTTGTGACACACCTCAATCATGCTCGAGCACAGGCCCACAATTAGGAGACACGCCCTAGGAACCCAGCGCCAATCTTCCAGCCAATCATCGATCCAACGCAGGGAAGGATGATGTAGACCATTCGTGTGAAAGTGATATCCCAGCCTTGGCTTTCCGCGATTCCTGCGAGGACGCCACCGAGGAGGCGGTCATTACGCGAGCGGTAAGTTTTCTTGGTGGACTTTTCGGGAGCGGCGTCGCTCATCAGATAAAAACTCCAAGGTATGGCTATTTAGGCATTTTTCGGTCGACCGCGCTTATACGTAAGTTTCCTTCGGCATGATAATCCATGCTGCGAGGTAGAGAAGAAACTGCGGACCAGGCATCAGGAAAGACGCGACAAATATAACGCGCAGCAAAGTCGCATCCCAGTTGAAATACTCAGCGAATCCACCGAGCACACCTGCAACCATTTTGTTATTGGTGGAACGGGTCAGTGACATGTTGTTCATAACAATCAAGGGTAGCCCCAATCCGTTTAGTTCGCAGTGGTGCTAGCTCTACTAAATGTGCCGACTAAAAACAGCGTGTCCCAGCTAAAAACACCGCTACCCCAATACGGTTAGGTGGGGTAGCGGTGTGGGCGTCGTCAAGCGAGCTTTACGGGGCGAATGCTAGCAGTCGTAGTAGAGCTCGAACTCCTGCGTCGTCGGGCGCAGACGTGCCGGCATAATCTCCTGCTCGAACTTGTAGCGGATATGCGCGTCGATGAGATCCTGTGTGAAGACATCGCCGGCAAGCAGGAACTCGTGGTCCTCTTCCAGCGCCTTCAGCGCACCCTCCAGCGAATGCGGGACGGTGGGGACGTCCTTGAGTTCCTCTGGTGGCAGCTCGTAGAGATCCTTGTCAATCGGCTTGCCAGGCTCGATGCGGTTCTTGATGCCGTCGAGACCAGCCATCATTGCGGCGGTGAAAGCCAAGTACGGGTTGCCCGACGGGTCCGGAGCGCGGAACTCGATGCGCTTGGCCTTCGGGTTTGCGCCGGTAATCGGGATTCGGATGGCGGCCGAGCGGTTCTCCTGGCTGTAGACCAAGTTGACGGGAGCCTCGAATCCCGGAACCAGGCGGTGGTAGCTGTTCATTGTCGGGTTGGTGAAAGCCAGGACTGCACCGGCGTGCTTCAAGATGCCGCCAATGTAGTAGCGCGCCATGTCGGACAGGCCACCGTAACCGTTTTCATCGTGGAATAGTGGCTTGCCATCCTTCCACAGTGACTGGTGGATGTGCATACCAGAGCCGCCATCGCCGGCCAACGGCTTCGGCATGAAGGTAGCGGACTTCTGGTTGAACTTGGCGGTGTTCTTCACCACGTACTTGAAAGTCTGCATGTCATCGGCGGCGTGCAGCAGGGTATTGAAACGATAGTTAATCTCCTGCTGACCGCCGGAGCCCATCTCGTGGTGGGAGCGCTCAACATGGAAGCCAACATCCTGCAGGTGCTCGCCGATTTCGTCACGAAGATCCTGCATGTGGTCATACGGAGCAGTAGGGAAGTAGCCGCCTTTGGTGCGCACCTTGTGGCCGAGGTTGCGCGATCCGTCCGGGTTTACCTTCACACCGGAGTTCCACCAGCCCTCAACCGAGTCCACCTCGTGGAATGACTTGTTTGAACTGGAGTCGTAGCGGACGGAGTCGAAGATGTAGAACTCTGCCTCAGCGCCAAAATTACAGGTATCGGCGAAGCCCAGTTCGTTCAGGTAGTTCTCGGCCTTACGGGCAATATTGCGCGGGTCGCGACTAAACGGCTCGCGGGTGTGCGGGTCATGGACGAAGAACTTCATGTTCAGCGTCTTCGACTTACGGAACGGGTCGATGAAAGCCGTGTCCAGGTCGGGCAGCAGCATCATGTCGGAGTTATCCACCGAGGTGTAACCCGCAATGGACGATCCGTCGAAGGCGAGGCCCTCGTAGGCTGAGTCCTCATCAAACTCGGATACCGGAACGGTTAGGTGCTGTTCGATGCCGGGAACGTCGGTGAACTGGACGTCTACCCAGCGAATGTCATTGTCCCGGATGTATCGTTGGATTCCTTCCGGAGTTGTCTGGTCACTGCTGGGTTTGAACTTACCCATTGGTAAAACTCGCCTACTTCGCGTCTAGCTTGTTGAGCTTACTAATCGTGGTGTTGAAATTACTGGTCACTACTACTTCAGCAGCGGAACATCCCACAGGTTCAGCTTGGTGCCGATGCCCTTTGCCAGGGCGTTGTCGTAGACATCGGTGGCCCAGGCGACGTCCTCGACTGGCATGCCTCCGATGGAGTAGCAGAAGATTTCCTCGTCGTTCTGGCGACCCGGGGCCTTACCGGAAGCGATATCGCCAATGTTGACAAGCTTCTCGGCGGGAAGAGTGCCCTCTTCCTTCATGTCCCACCAGCGGTTACCCGGAATACCGAGCAAGCGCTCATAGGTCACGTCTGGGCCGTTCTCGTTGAACCACTCTTCGTACAGGCCGGTGTAGTCAACGACGAGGTTGCAGTCGTCGGAACGCACGAAGTCGTCGTCGAGGCGTGCAGCGGCTGGCATGAGCAGCAGCGCGCCGGGCTTCAGATACTCCTTCTTGAAGTACGGGAAACCGGACGGGCCATCGGAGGAAGTCGAGGTGCCGGCGATGAGGATGTCGGAGTCGCGGATGGCCTCTTCTTCGGTCTCGACGATACGGACCTCTTCCAGCTGCGGGAACTCGTTCTTAATCCAATCCACAGCCTTCTGGGTCGAAGCCTGGGAGCGGCCCTTGACCTTAACCTTCTTAATGCTCGGACGCTGCGACATAGCGGAGCCGAGAATGGTGCGGCTCATAACACCCGGGCCAATGATGCCAACGACCTCGGCGTCTTCGACGGCCAGGTGCTTGACGCCGACACCCGGAACAGCGCCAGTGCGGTAGGCCGACAGGAGGTTTGCCGACATGACAGCCTTCGGGGCACCCGTAATTGCATCGTTGAGAATGAACAGGTGGATCGAACGTGGCAGGTCGTTCTGGCGGTTATCGGCATTGGAGCCGTACCACTTCACACCTGCGCCGTTGAAGCGACCACCGAGGTAAGCGGGCATTGCCATGAAACGACGGTCAGGGCCATTTGCCGGCATACCCTCATGGATTGGGTTATCCGGGAAGTTGATCTGGGCACCGTGGGAGTTAGCGGAAGCGCCGGCCATCCGGTAGTCGCCGTCAGCCAGCAGAATCAGGGTTTCTTCCATGGTCTCAACACACTCGGCGAAATCCGTGACACCAGCTTCAACCATGTCCGGTTCGCTGAGGTAGAGAAAATCAATGCGAGTTGAGTTTTCTGGGTTGGCAGCGTTTTCGTTAGTCAAGAATGCTCAAATCCTTCTTAATGTTCATCGGCCACCCTATGCGGCGGCTGGGCTTAAGTTATTCCAGATGCATGCTCTCCAGAATCAATCAAAACGCCTCGGCGCGGGCTCTCGAGGCGCCATTTCCGAGGGGTATGTCGTACTACCATACGGAAAAACCACAGCGTAGGGGGCGTTTACGCAGTTTTCAGCACGACATTCCCGCTTTACGACGGTCACAGCGACAGAGCCCAATTTCCGTCAATAAGTTGCCCGTAATAACTACTTCGACATGCACAATTGATACTTTTTGAGAACGATTACAGATGAGTGAATTATCCTCCCACGCATCAATGTTTATGAACTTTGTCACATGTCATTAATCTGCGACACATTTCTGGTTCAACGGGCGTGATTGCCTGGCACCTTACCTTCGCAGCATGCCCCATCCGCTCTTGGTGGCCGCCCATCCCTGCCCTCGCATCCGTCCCTCGTGTTGTCCCTAGGGCGTGTCTCTTATATGCGTAACCAGACCAGAATCGCCGCAAGCACCACTCCCGCGCGATACGTGACCGCGAG
>NZ_JASPJP010000033.1:0-5453 GCF_030232615.1 Corynebacterium sp. MSK035 | reverse complement strand
AGCTATTCTTTGGTGATTTGTGGTGTGTGGTCTGGGGTTATGGTGGCATGCGGACACACTTTTCTTTACTTAACCCTCTAGCACGGCACGTCCACCGCAGCGATGCGGTGGGGTTGGATCGTGAGGCTCTCCCCGGTGGATTCGAGCACCGCGGAGATGGTGGAGGGGGTCATCATCACGATGGAGATCCAGTCATGGCTGGTGGCACCCGCATAGTCCACGTAGTGCAGGCGCACCTGTGTGCCCGCGGTATAGGCGCGGCGCAGCTCGGACATGATCTCCCGCGGCGAGCGGAAGGTCCGGGTGTCCGAGGCCTTCGTGCCGTCCGCCGGGTCCACGGCGATGGCCTGGTCGTGGGCGCGGCGAAAACCCTCCACGGCGCCGTCGATCTCCGAGGCGATCTCGGTGGAGTCCCCAGTGATGTCCATGATGTTGCGCTGGGGAGTATCCACGCGAGACGGGACACGAGCCGAGTGGGGTTCGGTGGCGGAGCCCTGCTGGAATGCCCTGGTGGCGTCGTCAATCAAATACCGCAGGGACTGGGGAACGGACGAGAGACCGCCGGGGGACATGCGATCCAGGAAGGCCTCGATGTCCTTCCATGGGGCGTCATAGCGCTTCGGCCCGATCAGGCTGAATACGTCGCCTTCGCGGCCGTCCTCGCGCACCAGGGTGGCGGTGAGCCCCAGACGGCGGCGAGACTGCAGGTCGGAGGTCATGCGGAACACCGGGGCAGGCAGCAGGTGAACCTCGTCGTAAATGATTAAGCCCCAGTCGCGGGAGTCGAACAGCTCCAGCGCCCGGTATTCGCCCTTCGACTTGCGCGTGACCACTTGGTAGGTGGCGATGGTCACGGGGCGGATCTCCTTCTTCTCTCCGGAGTATTCGCCGATTTCATCCTCCGTCAGGGAGGTGCGGCGCACTAGCTCGTCCTTCCACTGCCTGCCCGCGACGGTGTTCGTCACCAGGATCAGGGTGGTGGCCTTTGCCTTGGCCATCGAGGCCGCGCCGACCATCGTCTTGCCCGCACCACATGGCAGCACTACCACGCCCGAGCCGCCTTCCCAGAAGCTATCGGCCGCCATCTCCTGGTAGTCGCGCAGCTGCCATTCTTCGTGTTCCTGCGACAGCTCGATGGGGTGTGCCTCGCCGTCGACGTATCCCGCCAGGTCCTCTGCGGGCCAGCCGACCTTCAGCAGTTCCTGCTTGAGCCTGCCGCGCTCGGAAGGGTGCACAACGATCGAGTCCTCGTCGATCTCTGCGCCCAACATGGGCTTGATCTTTTTGTGACGCCGGATCTCCGTCAGCACAGCCCTGTCCGTCGTCTCTAGCACGAGCCCGTGCGCTGGGTGCTTGATGAGCTTCAGCCGCCCGTAGCGATCCATCGTGTCGGCAATGTCGATGAGCAGCGGCTGCGGGGCGGGGAACCGCGAGTAGGTTTCCAGCACGTCCATGATCTGCTCCGCGTCGTGCCCTGCCGCGCGGGCGTTCCACAGCGCCAGCGGGGTGATGCGGTAGGTGTGCACGTGCTCCGGCGCGCGCTCCAGCTCCGCGAACGGTGCCAGCGCGGTGCGCGCCTCCTGCGCCTGTTCGTGGTCGATTTCCAGCAGCACGGTCTTATCCGACTGCACAATGAGCGGTCCGTTTCCAATGCCCACGCTGTGTGTCACTTCCTTTTTGTTTATCGACGCCACCGCGACGGTGTTGCTCAAGCCAAAGACATCATTTTACGCTGCAGTGGTGCGAACTCGTGCTCCACTATGCTGAGACCCATGATTGCTCAGACGGGAAATCTGCGCCAATGGCAGTATTTCGTGGCTTTAGCGGAGACCGGTAGTTTTACAGCGGCGGCAGCGCGACTGGGAGTGAGTCAGCCGCCTGTCTCCAATGCCATTAAGCGCTTAGAAGCTGGTGTAGGTACACCGCTATTTATCCGAGGGGCGGGGGAAGTGAAACTAACCGAGGCAGGGTTGACCTTGCTTCCATATGCCCGGGTGATTAATCGCGATCTTCAGACTATGCATTCGATGATTGACGGTATCCGAAGTGGTGCGCAAAGCGGGTTTCGTTTGGCCATCAGTAGTGCGCTTCCAAGCGAGATAGGATCGCGTATTGCAGCAAAGGCACAGCAGCATGATGGAGTAGTTTTGTCGTCACTGCCTTCTGTTGAGATTCTTGCCCGTGTTGAAGAAGGCGCTATTCATGCGGGGCTTGTTCAAGCTCCGGTTCCCTTGGGTACTCACCGCAGTGCGAGGCAGTTTTCTCTGTCACGTGATCTAGTGGTGCCGCCGGGGTATTCAAGGTTGGATAAGACCTTGTCTCAATTGAATCTGCTGGTGGAGAACCTGAATGACAATTCAAGTGCAGCCAGTGGTTTGGCGAGAGAGCTATTTCGGTCGGGTGTGTCTTGCGAAATTAATGATTCAGAGGATGCTCTAGGTAGGGGCTTATTGATTGGAAGAGGGGAGGGGATGTCTTTGGTATTTCGCGGTTTTCACCAGTTTGACAATGCTATTGAGCTTCCTTCCCGTTTCGATTTTTCCGTGGATGTAGTGGTTCGCCGAGGTGGGATGGACAATGGCGCCGAGGCCATGGCGGTCGCCGAAAGAATTTGTCGAAGGATTAACCAATGACTGCACGGATGGAGATGGCCCTGGAAAACGTGTTGACGCGGTCGGGGTGTGAGGGATGGTGGTGTGCATCGCGACTGCACGATGGGGTGACTATCGGACGCAAACAAGACGAGAAAATTACGGTGGCATCCTTATATAAAATCCGGCTCCTCCACCTCACTTTGGAAGCGATTCAACGAGGTGATCTGGATCCTCGTCTTCGTGTTGACGTTGCACCGTCCAAAGGAACTTACGAAGGGTATGGGTTCGCTGCCTTTGATGACGCAGTGAACGTGAGTCTCCGAGACTTAATGAAACAAGTCGCATCGGTGTCAGATAACGTGGCCGCCCACGAGATTTTGCGTCTACTGCCTGCGTGGGCTCGAGAAGCATTTCTTAAACGGTTTCCACCTCATTATGACTTGCAAGATCGGAATAGCTTAGTGACGGCGGAGAAACAATTGCGTCAATATGTTCAATCCCAAGGGGGGAGTAGTACAGATATAGCGTTTTCTGCAGTCTCTTCGTTGGCGGAAATAACTAATGACTTGGAACAGGTTTGGAAAGACGATAGTGCAGCGGTACGTCGATCTATGTGTGAACTCTTGGGGTTGCAGGTGTGGCGTCACCGTGTTCCTTCAGGCTTTCCTCCAAGCGGCGTTGATATCTATGGAAAAACGGGCACTGTAGGACTTCTCCATGGTGAAGCTTCGATTATCCAGGTTGAGGGCGAGGAGCCCATTGTGGTGTCCATCATGCTGAAACAGGTGGTGCCAGAACAAGCAATGAGTACTCACGATGGTGCTATTGGCGAAGTGGCTAGACTGCTCGTGGACGCTCTTCGTTAGAATTTCTGCCACTTGAATACACACTTCTACCATCGCCTATATGTGAATGAAATGAGACAATTGCATTATGTGATATTGGTGGCATCCAATGCGTCTCACTTAACGTCACTCCCATGATGACTAAGCACAATCGTTTCCGTCAGTCGGTGATTGCACTCTGTTCGCTCTCCGCAGTGATGTTGAGCAGCTGTTCAGCTCTACCGTGGGAATCAGACTCAGACGTATTTCTCAAAGCTTTCAACGCGGGAGATGACAGCAAGGCTGCACGGTATCTGGATCATCCAGACCCGGAGCGCGCCCTTCATGAATTTCGGCAGTCACTTCATGGTGTGAAGGTCAACATCGAAAAATCTGATATTTCCAATGGAAAGCAGAATACTCATGTGACTTGGTCCAAAGATGGTGTGGAGTTGGAGAGCAATGGTCGGCTCGTCCTTAGTGGACAGGATGGTAAGCCTCAATGGTTGCCTTCGATCTTCGAAGCTCAGTTGAGCGATGATTCCGCACTCTTTTTTGCTGAAGATAAACAGTACGATCTTCCAATTAAAGATCGCTTGGGCAATGAATATATGACCTGGACGAAAGTTATTCAGGTACGAGGTCGCAAAGATATAGCCTCTAGAGCGCAGGAATTGGCCCAGATTTTTGCACCAGTGTCTCCCACAACGACTAAGGAGTGGATCGAGCAGACCTTGGGAGAGTCTCAGGATGAAGACACCGTGCTCCTCACTTTGAGGCAGGAAGAATTCCGGAAGATACAAGAGCAACTTAGGACCTTTGAGGGAATTTCCACTGTGGAGCAGGGGCGTCTCTTAAGCGTGTCCAAAACTCTTAACTCTCCGCTGGATGCTGAATTGAACAAATATTGGGAGTCAGTGCTCGATGCTAATTCAGGATGGTCGATACGCGCTGAGAGTTCACAAGGTATGACGACGGTAGCCTCTGAGCCGCCTCGCCGAGTTCAGCCAATCGCAACCACTCTGGATAACACACTGCAAAGCGCAGCAAAACAAGCAGTGGACAGTGAGCAACGTGCCGCAGTTCTAGTCGTGCTCAATCCTAGAACAGGAGGTGTCCTTGCCGTTGCACAAAATGACAAGGCAAATAACCAAGGGCCAATCGCACTCACCGGGCTATTCCCACCGGGATCGACGTTCAAAACTGTGACCACAGCGGCGGCACTAGAGGCAGGGGCAGTCAGCATGGATGAGGAACTACCTTGTCCTAGCAATATCACCGTCGCTGGACGCACGATTCCCAACGATCATGACTTCGATCTAGGTAGCGTTCGACTGGAAGAAGCTTTCGCCCAATCATGTAACACAACCCAAGCGGTCATTTCGGATCGTTTGGGAGAAGATGATCTGCAACGGACTGCTTTAGAACTCGGAATTGGCTCCGACTTCGACGTACCAGGGATGACCACACTTACTGGTTCGGTGCCGCGGACACCGGCTGGACCTCCTCGTGTGGAGGCTTCTATTGGACAGGGCGAGGTTCTAGCTAGTCCATTTGGGATTGCGCTCATGCAATCGACTGTCGCTAACGGCGGCTTGCTTGTTCCTCCACAGCTCATTCAAGGCGAACAGACAGTAGTGAATAAACAGGCAGACCAGCATGTCAGCGATACAACTATTCAAAGCCTCCGGACGATGATGAAATCAACAATTGACCACGGTTCAGCTAGGTCGTTGAGTGATCTTAGTGCACTTGGCGGAAAGACTGGTACAGCAGAAATTGATGGCAAGCTTTCCAATGGCTGGTTCGCTGGAACGACAGGGGAATTGGCGATTGCGTCCCTTGTAATCGAAGGAGATTCTTCTCAGCCAGCTGTGGAAATGGCCGGGCGTTTCCTTCGCTCGCCGGATGTTCAGAAATTCTCTGGAATTCAATAAACTTGCGTCATAACCTCTAGCACGGGTTAAGTAAAGAAAAGTGTGTCTTTTCCGGGCGTGTTGCGGTTATTTGATCCAGCCTTTTTGGATGCCGAGGT
>NZ_JASPJP010000032.1:0-5679 GCF_030232615.1 Corynebacterium sp. MSK035 | reverse complement strand
AAAGGCCCCATGAAGTAACAAACGGTGTGCCCGCCCCGCAACACGCCGAGCGGACACACTTTTTGCTACTTAACCCGGACGTGCGCCTTAAGAGAAATAACTAAAGCCCCTACCAGTGTTTCTCCTGGTAGGGGCTTGGAAGTTAGTGGCGGGGGCTGGATTCGAACCAACGACCTCTGGGTTATGAGCCCAGCGAGCTACCGAACTGCTCCACCCCGCGTCAACTGTCCTGGCTTTTACAAGCACTCACAGCGGGTGCTGACCTCTCTGGCCAACGAGAAGTAACTGTAGCACGGAGGTCCCAACAAAGACCAATCCCCAGGTCATAGCGGGTTTCGCTACAACCTGGGGATCCTATAGACCATAAGAACCTATGATTCTCGGCTAATCTCTCGTTGCAAGCCTTACTCTCTGTAAACCTTACTGGCCGTTAGCCTTCTGGTAGTCAGTGGCAGCGCGGTCGAGCTCGGCAAGTGCCTGGCCCTGCGCCGCGTAGTCACCGTTCTTCTGAGCGTCGTTAAGCTTTTGCAGTGCGTCGGAGATACGGCGAGCGGCGTCGTCACGCGCGGCGACATCAACCTTGCGCTCTTCCTTCGGTGCCTCGTCGTCGGACTCAGCGTCGGCGGCATCCTTGTCCTTATCCGCCGACTGCTCCTCAGTCTCTTCCTCACCGCGGACCTTGGTCGCGGCGGAAGCATCGATACCGACCTGACTCAGAGCCTCAGTGACCGTGGCGCCATAGCCCACCTGACCGCGGTAAGCGACGAGAATACGCAGCAGCTTCGGGAATGCGGTCTCCTGGCCCTTGCGCTGGGTGTAGACCGGTTCGACGTAGAGAATCTCGCCATCGCCGACCGGCAGCGTCAGCAGGTTACCGTTGGTGACCACGTTCGTGCCCTCGAGCAGAGTACGGTCCTGGGCGACCTCATCTGCGGACATCATCGTGTCCTGCGCCTGACGCGGACCCATGGTCTGGGTGTTGGTCGGCAGGGCACGGATGGTGATCTGACCGTACGTCTCCGGATCGGAGGAAGCGCTCATCTGGGCGGCGAGGAACTCGCGCTCCAGACCGCGGAAGGCGGAAATCAGCTGGAAGCTCGGCTTTCCGGTCTTCGGATCGGAAGCGACAACGTAGTACGGCGGCTGGGAGAGGTTCTGCTCTTCCGGCGCGGTCGGATCGGACGGGACGGACCAGAAGGAGTCATTGGCGAAGAAAACGCCCGGATCGCTGACGTGGTACTTAGCCATCAGCTCACGCTGAACCTTAAACAAGTCCTCCGGGTAGCGCAGGTGCTCCTGCAACTCCTCGGAAATCTCCGACTTCGGCTTCACCACATCCGGGAAGACACCCTCCCAGGCCTTGAGCACCGGATCCTTCTCATCGAACTCGTAGAGCTCAACGGTGCCATCGTAGGCATCGACGGTCGCCTTGACCGAGTTGCGGATGTAGCTGACCTCGCTGTTTGGCAGCGGGCGTGGAGTGCCATCCGGGTTAATGGAGTCCTGTGTGGTTTCCTGGAGGCTCATGCGCTGGGAGTACGGCATCTTGGCCAGCGTGGTGTAGCCGTCGACAATCCACTTCATACGGCCATCGACTACAGCCGGGTAGGTCTTGGTGTCAGTAGTCAGCCACGGGGCGACCTTCTGAACACGGTCACGCGGATCGCGGTTGTAGATGATCTTGGAGTCCGGCCCAATGCGGTCGGACAGCAGGATGTTCAGCTCCTGGTAACGGGTGGCAAAAATCATGCGGCTGGCAAGTCCGCCAACGCCAACACCACCCTCACCGTCGTAGGTGAAGTTACGGCCGTCGGCATCGTACTCATAGTCCTTGCCGTCACCGTTACCGCCAACAATCGCATAGTCGGCATCGCTGTTGGCGATAACCGGGCCGTAGTAGATACGCGGCTGCTTCAGGTTCAGGTTCATGCCGTTCGGGTCCTCGGACTCGAACAGGTCAGCCACGGTGTACAGCGGGTAACCGCCGCGGGCGGAACCGGACTCGGAGGCAACCTCGTCGACCTTATTAGCCGGCGCAGCAACGAAACCATTGCCGTGGGTGTAGACCGTGTGACGGTTAATCCAGTCAGTCTGGTTACCCTGCAGCGTCTGCGGGTTCAGTTCACGAGCAGCGACGATGAAGTCACGGGACGCACCATCGATCTGGTAGCGGTCAATGGCAAGCGGATCGGAGAAACCATAGAAGTTCTTCAGCTGGCGCTGCTGCGTGAAGGTACGTGGCAGCACTTCCGGATCCAGGATTCGGATATTGGCCAGCGTCGCAGCATCGCGGGAAATCGAGTCCGCACCTTCCTTCGCGGCTTCCTTATCGCCTTCCTTTTCAGCCGGAACACCCCAGTCGCGCTCAACCTTCACCTTGTCGTCAGTAAGCCCGTAGTGGTAGCGCGTCGATTCAATATTGCGCGCAATGTATTCGCGTTCCTTGGAAGCGCGGTTCGGGTTAACTGAGAACTGCTCAACTGCCATCGGCCAGGCCACGCCAATCAGACCTGCGGAAACCAACATCAGCACGGTGGCAAACGCCGGGATCGAAAGATTGCGCAGGAAAATGGCCGCGAAGAATGCAGCGGCCACGACGATTGCGATGACCAGCAGCGTAATCTTCGCCGGCAGCAGCGCATTGATATCGGTGTAGGAACCACCGGTGAAGGTCTTCTGCTTGTTATTCAGCAGCTCATAGCGGTCCAGCCAGTAAGACACAGCCTTGAGCAGCATGAAAACACCGGCCCAGCACGCCAACTGCGCACGAGCCGCATTGGAAACGCGGGTCTTCTCCCCTGTAGTCGGGTTACCTGGGCGGATGCCACCAAGGAAGTAATGCGTCACCAGCGACAGCAGGAACGCAATAACTACCAGGACAACCAGCGTCGAAATGATGTACGACCACAGCGGCAACTGGAATGCATAGAAGCCCAAGTCCTTGCCGTACTGCGGGTCAGTCTCACCGAAGGACTGCCGATTTAAGAACAGCTGCACCGTCTGCCAATTACCCTGCCCCACAAGGCCACCGAGTACGCCGAATACAACGGGCAGCGTGGTGAACATCGACTTCGAACCGGATTCAGCCATCCGTCGGTACACTGCCTGCGGGCTGCGTGGATCCGTCAGTCCGAGGTCGACGGGCCGCGAGCGCCACGCCAGCCACATAGATAGAAATGTCAGTGCGCCCGTTATCAGGCCTACAGTGATAAACAGGACGATACGAGTGAGCCACGTGGTGGCGAATACCCCTCGATACCCCACTTCACCGAACCACTGAAAGTCCGTATAAAAATTGACGGCGATTGGAATAACAAAGGTCAGCGCGGCAATCACCAACACGGTAATTGCCAGCCACCCCGGTCGGCCACCCGCCGATCGTCTCGGTCGAGTCTGGTTTAGAGACAACGTCTCTCCTGTTCGAGTTGAGCTTGACTTGCCAGCGAGCTGGTAAGTCGGTCGTACGCTTATCTGTCATCTACTCTAAATAAAGTTCCTAACATTTGACTAAGGATGCTGTTAATACAGCGTTGCCAGGAAAGGGGCGTCGTCAAGCGTCATGAGCGAAAACAACGGCACTCAGACTCATCTCAGCCAGCAGGCACTCAATCGCGCCGTGCGCGAAGCTGTCGAATACGTCCACACCGAAGGTTGGGACCGCGCTCCGAGCCTCTTCGCCCTCGTCCCCACCGCCGCGCTTGCCGACGTGCTTGCCGACGAGCTGATTGACAGCGCCCCATTGACTGTCGTTGCGCAGGAACCCCTCCCCGAGGGAATTGAAGGCGGTAGCCCTGAGTTGGCGGACTTTATCGCTCGGACATCGTGGCCGGCAGGTGTCGTCGGTGCCGTGTTAGCGCAGGAAATAATGGTCATCGCTCCGGAGCAGGCGGACAGCTTTGAGGGTGCATCCCTGGACGAGGTGCGGGCACAGGCGGATGGTGAGGCGGCTCGCCAGGCACGTCTTTTCAGTGGTGTTATCAGCGAAGGTCCACACCTAACACTGATCCAACCTCGCCCCACAGAGGCGGAACTGGATGAGCGTGGGCCCTTTGCTGAAGATGAGATTGAGCTAAAAGATGGTTCTGGGGTAGCCGATGGTGTCATCGCTGCGTTGTATTCCACGTTCGGAAGCGCCTCATAAATCCACCTACCAGCGATAAGAGACAAAAAGAGGTATTGAAAGCGCCGAATATACATATAACTAGCTGATTCCGGTTGACATCGGACTTAGAACCTAGTTGTATAACAAAGTGATAAAGGCGCGTCTCTAAGTATCCGCTCAGGGTTCTGTCGGACTTGGTTCTGTCGGACTTGGTTCTTCCAGGGACGGTCTGTGGCGAAGAAATCGCGAGTGTAGCGCGAGTTTTTCCTTCTATAGGTTTTCAACTAAGAGGTTTTTAATTATGAAGAACAACGTTGTTCGCCGTGCAGCAGCCTCGGCAGCTGCAGCTTCTGCGCTGGCAGCCTCCCTCCTGACTGGTGGTGTTGCCAACGCTCTTCCTACTGGTAACTACGTTGCCTTCGGCGATTCCTTCGCTGCTAACCCGGGCCAGTCCGATCCGGCCGTGCCGGGCCGTGGTGGCTGCCCAATTTCGGTTTCGAACATCGGCTCTCACGTTGCTCGCGAGACTGGCCTTGAACTGCACGACTACTCCTGCAACGGCACTACCGCTTTCATGCCGACTCAGCCGCAGAAGTCCCTGATGGGCCAGGTTGACAACGCTATCGCTCAGGGCTCCCTCGGCCCGGCTACCCAGCTGGTGACCATCTACGTTGGCGCCAATGACGCAATGCAGGGCGCTGTGCTGCCAATGCCGGTTCAGGATGACCTGTACACCACCAACGTTGTTGCCGCGGTGCAGAAAATCAAGGCCGCTAACCCAACTGCTCGCGTCATGCTGATTGGCTACCCAGCTTTCACCTCGAATGACCCGACTCACTACGCCTGCCCGGTCAACGCCGCAGGTTTTGCACCGCACATTCCGGCTGCCGGCATGCACCAGTTTGAGATGGCTCTGCAGAACCGTCAGGAGCGCGCTGCAAATGAGTCCGGCATCGGTTTCGTCAACATGAAGAACATTGCCAACATCGATGTCGCAATGTGCGGCCCGGACGGTGAGCGTCAAGTCTCGGCAATTCTGGATACTGACGTTGCTTCCTACAACATGACCAACCACCCGACCTTCCACGGTTCGGCAGTTACTGGCACCACCATCGCCAACGTCTACAAGAGCACCTTCTAAGGTTGCCCGACGCCGCTCAGGCGTTTTGGAATGTAAAAACCCTCGGTCCCGCTTTGAAAAGTGTGGTCGAGGGTTTTGCTATCCCTTGCGCTGCGGGCTCCAGTTTTTACACTTTCGCTTCCGCCACGTCCGCTTCTGCAGTGACCTTAACGCGTTCTCTTCCCTTCAGCGCGCGGAGGGCGTAGAGAATTGTTGCTAGGTCGATAACCTCCTGCAGTAGTGCAATAATCTTCTGGTACTGCGAATCTGCCGCCGACTTGGAGGCTTGGATCCGAATTGTCTGCGTTCCATTGACGGATGATGGGAAAAGCGACTACACGATATAAAAAATATAAAAGCAAAATCCCCGGCCGTAATGACGGGTTAAGTAGCAAAAAGTGTGTCTGACTTTCAGCATTACTGCTGATTAGGCTGGGTAAATCGGGCGGATATAAGC
>NZ_JASPJP010000031.1:0-5836 GCF_030232615.1 Corynebacterium sp. MSK035 | reverse complement strand
CATATATTTCTCTGAAACCTAGAGGTCAACCACTACAAATCACCGAATCCAGACACACTTTCTGTCGTTTAACCCGCGATTAAGGACACAAAACAAAAAAGCAGCGCCTGGGGTGGCGCTGCTGATTCAGTGAGTTACGCAGGAGTAGTCGGTGGCAGTGGGTGGTGGCAGTAGGCAGTGGGCAGTGGAGCTGCTTCCTTGGCCGTGCTCAGTTCTTAGCCGTGCTCGATGATTTGCTGCAGGCAGCTGCCCAGGGCCTCAACCGAAATCCTCGGCGCGTTGGCCTCATCGATTAGACCAGTATCAGAAAGAACTAGGTATCCGACGCAGAGGGAAATAGCCATTTGGCTGCGGTGCACAGCAGCATCGTGGCTAACGTCTTCCGGTCCGTCCTCTTCGACGCGGCGAATCAAGTCATCTGCAACAGCTTCATTGAACCGCTCGGCGATGACTTTTGCAGTTTCCTCGGAGTCGAGGGATCCGACAATCAGCGGAATCATGGACTGTCCGGCCATTCCTTGACCAGTCAAAATAGCGCTGGCCATCCGCTGGCCAAGTTCATTGAAGGGAGCTCGGCTGAGTGTGCCTTTGAACTGGCTGAAGTCAATCAGTTCGGCCATGAGACCTTCTTTGGAGCCGAAGTACTTGATGATGAGCGGCGCGCTAACGCCCGCATCGCTGGCAATTTCCTTCAGCGGCACGCTTCGCAAAGGCTTGCGCGCGAAGTGCCGAGCTGCAGCCGCGATGATGCGCTCGCGGGTGGACTGGGCGCTCCGTTGGAAATCGGTCGAATCGAACTCACTCATGCTGAAGAGTCTAAAGCCATGAAAGCGTAACTACGCCAATTGATTTCAGAGGCATGCGCAGGACGTGGCGATATGTTTTCGCGGCCACCTCAAAGAGGGGGTAATTTCTAGGTGCCTCATTTGGGGCAGGTTCCGTGCATGCTGTTGAACAATCGCTGGAAAATATGGAAAAACTCCAGGAAAATAAGGCGAATATTAAAGTTGGATTACAGCATTTCGAAAACTGAAACCAAGCGCCAACCGACGCTCGGGAGGCTCACTCTTGCGAATCACTGTTCAGGTGGACTAAGGGGCTGTTGAACCCGTTTCAAAATACAGCCTGATTACCGTAATTATTGTTCACTGAAGCTGACCGGCCAACAGCTCATCCTCCGCAGCTCACGATTCCTCAGCGCGTATCTCAGTTTTCCTACGCTGTTCAAAATTTTCCTACACTGGGATGTCATGAAGAAGACCCTCATGCTTATCGACGGTCATTCCATGGCCTTCCGCGCGTTCTTTGCCCTTCCGGTGGATAATTTCTCAACCACCGGTGGTCAGACAACGAACGCGGTGTACGGCTTCCTTTCTATGCTGTCCAATATCCTCAGCGAGGAAACGCCCACGCACGTGGCGGTCGCCTTCGATGTCGCCCGCGAGACCTTCCGCAACGAGATCTTCCCGGAGTATAAGGCTCAGCGTGAGAAGACTCCTGAGGAATTCCGTGGTCAGGTGCCGCTTATTCAGCAGGTGCTGAAAGAGATGGGCATCGTCACGCTGGAAAAGGACAACTATGAGGCCGACGACATTATCGCGACTTTGGCTACCCAAGCCAAGCCTGAGGGCTTCGAAACGCTCATCGTCACCGGTGACCGTGACTCGTTCCAGTTGGTCAACGACACCACCACGGTGCTTTATCCAATGCGCGGCGTCACCACGCTGCATCGCTTCACGCCTGCTGCTATCGAGAAGAAGTACGGTCTGACGCCGACTCAGTACCCGGACTTCGCTGCTCTCCGCGGCGACCCCTCCGACAACCTCCCGGGCATTCCGGGGGTCGGCGAGAAGACCGCGACGAAGTGGATCGTTCAGTACGGCACGCTGGCAAACCTCATCGACCACGCTGACGAAATCCGCGGCAAAGTCGGCGATAACTTCCGCGAGCGCGTCGCAAACGTCCAGCTGAACCGCGACATCACCGAAATGGTCAAGGACCTGCCCTTGCCATACGGTCCGAACGAGCTCGAGCTCCGTCCCGCCGACGCCCAGGGAATCATCGACTTCTTCGACCGCCTCGAATTCGGCGACAACCTTCGCGAGCGCGTGTTCCGCACCCTTTCCATCGAAGGCGCGGGCGTCACCGCCTCCACCAGCGACAGTGCGACAAAGCTCGAGGCTGTTTCGCTTGACGACGGCGCCCTGGCTGCCTGGCTCGATAATCTGCACGAGCCGGCCGCGTTGCAGGTCGGGGAGCACACCCTGATGATTGGCTCCGCAGATGAGAAGGGCAAGACCTCCGGCCAGGCTGTTTCTCTCGACTTGGGTGATCTTTCCGCCGAAGATGCCGACGCACTGCGCGAGTGGCTCGCTGGCGACCATCCGAAGCTGGTGCATGACTCTAAAACGGCCATGCATGCACTCTGGAACTACGACTTCGAGCTGGCCGGGGTCATCCACGACACCTTCCTGGCTGCGTATCTGCTGCGCCCAAGCCAGCGCAGCTACAGCTTGGACAACGTCGTCCAGCGTCACCTGGGCCAGACTCTTTCGCAGGCCGAGGGCCAGATGACCCTGCTCGATGGCCCGGCCGAAGACGCTTCCCATGTCGCCGCCGTCATCGACCTGGCTGAGCGATTGGCTGTCGAACTCGACGAGGCCGGGCTCTACAGTGTGTACGCCGACCTGGAAGTCCCGCTCGCCCCAGTGCTGGGTCGGATGGAGCGTGCCGGTATCGCTGTCGATGTTGATGCGCTCGAGGAGCTCCGAAAGCAGGCGCAGGCGGCTACCGATGAGGCGGAGAGTGAGGCTCGCAACCTCGTCGATAAGCCTGAGCTGAATCTCGGATCGCCGAAGCAGTTGCAAGAGGTCCTGTTTGACCAGCTGGGAATGCCCAAGACAAAGAAGACGAAGACGGGCTATTCCACGGCGGCGAAGGAAATTGAGGGGCTGGCGAAGGTCAACCCGCATCCGTTCCTGGATTACCTGTTGAAGTTCCGCGAGTCGCAGAAGATGAAGTCGACCGTGGAGGGGCTGATTAAGGCTGTCGCTGATGATGGCCGTATTCATACGACTTTTAATCAGACGGTCGCGGCGACGGGGCGTCTGTCGTCGACGGAGCCGAATCTGCAGAACATCCCGGTGCGCACGGAGTTCGGGCGACGGATTCGTGAGGCGTTCGTGGTCGGCGATGGCTATGAGCAGCTGATCACCGCGGACTACTCGCAGATTGAGATGCGCGTGATGGCGCACCTGTCGCAGGATCCGGGGCTGATTGAGGCCTACCGTCAGGGCGAGGACCTGCACAACTATGTCGGTTCGAAGGTTTTCGGTGTCGGCATCGATGAGGTTACGCCCGAGCTGCGTCGTCGTGTGAAGGCGATGAGTTACGGTCTCGCTTATGGCCTGAGTGCTTTTGGTCTGGCGCAGCAGCTCGACATTCCGCAGCGCGAGGCGAAGAAGCTCATGGAGGACTACTTCGAGCGCTTCGGCGGCGTGCGCGATTACCTGCACAAGGTTGTTGAGCAGGCGCGCAAGGACGGCTTTACGGCCACGATGTTCGATCGGCGCCGCTACCTGCCGGAACTCAACGCCGACAACCGCATCGCTCGCGATAACGCGGAACGCGCGGCTTTGAACTCGCCCATCCAGGGGTCGGCGGCAGACATTATTAAGATTGCGATGCTCCGGGTCGACGATGCTTTACGACGGGGCGGGTTGCGCTCACGTGTCCTCCTGCAGGTTCATGACGAACTGGTTGTTGAAGTTGCAGATGGGGAAGAGGGAGCCATCAAGGAGCTGTTGCATCGCGAGATGGACTCGGCGGCTGAATTGCTGGTGCCGTTGGATGTTTCCATCGGTGCTGGTGTGAACTGGGATACTGCTGCGCATTAGTGGTGCGAAGGTCGGGCCGTAGTGCTGGTCGGCGGACTTGTTGCGGGCTTGCCGCGGATGTGTTGCGGACTTGAATGTCGCAGCTCAAATCGGTATTGTTCGCTAGGTATGCATTAGCGTGCCGACTTTGCAGCCTCGAGCTCCAGGGACATCGGGTTAACTAATTGCCAATGGCGAGATTCGCCGAAAGCGGATTTGGCCCGGTTGTCCAGGTGTTTCTTTGAGGGGGCAAGGCCGAAATTGTCCGTTTTTCGATTTCTATCCGCTTCGGAGCACATCTTATATGTCCACTTCTAACGTCCCTCAGGTTGCCATCAACGACATTGGCACCGCTGAGGATTTCCTGGCCGCTGTCGACTCGACGATGAAGTACTTCAACGATGGTGACATCGTTGAGGGCACCGTCGTTAAGGTTGACCGCGACGAGGTTCTTCTCGACATCGGCTACAAGACTGAAGGTGTCATTCCTTCCCGCGAACTGTCCATCAAGCACGATGTCGACCCTGACGAAGTGGTCGAAGTTGGCGATGAGATCGACGCGCTGGTCCTGACCAAGGAAGACAAGGAAGGCCGCCTCATCCTGTCCAAGAAGCGCGCTCAGTACGAGCGTGCTTGGGGCACCATCGAGCAGCTCAAGGAGAACGACGAGCCGGTTACCGGTACCGTCATCGAGGTCGTCAAGGGCGGCCTGATCCTCGACATCGGCCTGCGCGGCTTCCTGCCGGCTTCCCTCGTCGAGATGCGTCGTGTCCGCGACCTCCAGCCGTACATCGGCCAGGAGATCGAGGCCAAGATCATCGAGCTCGACAAGAACCGCAACAACGTCGTTCTGTCCCGCCGTGCATGGCTCGAGCAGACCCAGTCTGAGGTCCGCTCTGAGTTCCTGCACCAGCTGCAGAAGGGCCAGGTCCGCAAGGGTGTCGTTTCCTCCATCGTCAACTTCGGCGCATTCGTCGATCTCGGCGGTGTTGACGGCCTGGTTCACGTTTCCGAGCTGTCCTGGAAGCACATCGACCACCCGTCCGAGGTTGTCCAGGTTGGCGACGAGGTCACTGTCGAGGTTCTCGAGGTCGACCTGAACCGCGAGCGCGTTTCCCTGTCCCTGAAGGCTACTCAGGAAGATCCGTGGCGCGTCTTCGCCCGCACTCACGCAATCGGCCAGATTGTTCCGGGCAAGGTCACCAAGCTGGTTCCGTTCGGTGCGTTCGTCCGCGTCGAGGAGGGCATCGAGGGCCTGGTTCACATCTCCGAGCTGGCTTCCCGCCACATCGATGTTCCGGACCAGATCGTCTCCGTCGACGAGCAGGTCATGGTCAAGGTCATCGACATCGACCTCGAGCGTCGTCGTATCTCCCTGTCCCTCAAGCAGGCTGACGAGGACTTCACCGAAGAGTTCGACCCGACCAAGTACGGCATGGGCGACTCCTACGACGAGCAGGGCAACTACATCTTCCCGGAGGGCTTCGACCCGGAGACCAACGAGTGGATGGAGGGCTTCGAGACCCAGCGCGCAGAGTGGGAGGCTCGCTACGCAGAGGCAGAGCGTCACCACCAGCTGCACGCTGCCCAGATCGAGCGTCACCGCGCTGCAGCTGCCGAGGCTGCAGAGACCGCTTCGAACTACTCTTCCGAGTCCGGCGAGGCAGCCCCGGCTGCTCCGGCCGCACCGGCTGCAGACAACGCAGGCGGCACCCTGGCTTCCGACGAGCAGCTCGCTGCTCTGCGCGAGAAGCTGGCTGGCAACTAAGCTAGGCCGCTAAGGGCTTACACGTCCCTTTGAGAAATCGCCCCGGCGAGGTTTTCCTCGCTGGGGCTTTTTCGTGCCTTCTTTGCTTTACGACGGGCACCTGCTCGGCCTTGTTCTGGGTTAAGTAAAGAAAAGTGTGTCTTTTCCGGGCGTGTTGCGGTTATTTGATCCAGCCTTTTTGGATGCCGAGGTT
>NZ_JASPJP010000030.1:0-6365 GCF_030232615.1 Corynebacterium sp. MSK035 | reverse complement strand
TGTATTTCGTTCGGCGGGTTTGCTTCACTACTTCTCCTGGTCGAAAGTGGTGATGCATTCACCGCCTGAACCTACCGCCCGAAAAATAGCCCGAAAGTGTCATAAACTCACACAGTTTCACATTTGCAGCCCGTAATTTCTGGGGTTAAAGGCCAAAAATGTGAGCCTTTCCGGCGGCGTGGTTATCTGACCCAGCCTTTTCGATGCCGCCTCCTCCCCCATAGTCACTACCGAGTAGCCACCAAGCCTGCATCCGCGGACTGCAGCTTGCCGTCAACCATCTCCACGATTCGGTCGGCACCGTGGAGCTGCCCCAGGTCGTGGGTGATGTACAGGGTGGCCACACCCATCTTCCGCGTCACATCCATAATCAGTCGCGTCACCGCCCCTGCACTCTTCTGATCCAAAGCCGCGGTCGGTTCGTCGACTAGCAGCACTTCCGGCTCATTCATCAGTGCGCGCGCAACATTGACGCGTGCCTGCTGACCACCGGAAAGCTGGCTCACGCGACGTTCTCCCAGCCCAGCCAGTCCGACTGCCTCGAGCAATTCATCTGCGCGCTTCTCCGCTTCACGACGGCCACCCGCGGGCCACCCGAAAACACGGCCCAATCGCCGCATTGCGATGAGCTGCTGCTTGACCGTCAGCGCTGGCAGAAGATTCGGCTGCTGGAAAACGATGCCGATGTGTTCGCGACGAATCTTGGCAGCATCCGCGCCGCGAGCGCTCAGATCAATGGCCTTCCTTTCCGCACTCTCGTCCGCGCCTGCACCGTTCGCGTCCTGCTTGTTGGAGTACAGCGTGACATGTCCGGTATCGGCACTCTTCAAACAACCTGCGATGGTCAACAGAGTCGACTTGCCGGAACCCGATGGTCCGACCAGTCCCACTACCTCGCCTGCCCGGATCTTCAGCGAGATGTCATCCAAAATGGTGCGTTTGTTGTCGCCATCTTGGACGGTCAGCGAGATGTTCTTCAGAGCGAGTGCCACGGGAGCCTGGTTGTCGATATAGGTAGTCATTTTGTCCTCAATTCCTCAATTCCTCAGTTGCAGGTTGTGCATGATTAACACGATGTGAGTGTTCTGTGGGAAGCCGCCGTGCTAGGCCGTGCTAACGAGCCACTACGCATTCGCCAATGCGGTGGTCGGATCGACGCGGAATACCGGCACCAGTGCCAGCAGCGCACCAACTACGCCGGTCACGGCCAGAATGAGCCCCGGCACGACGGTCGTGGAAGCATCGACCACAATTGGCATGACGTCGCCGCTCTGCAGAGCCCAGCCCGCCGCTGCAGTCACCGCAACACCGCCACCGACTCCGATTGCCAGCACGGCCAGGACCTGCGCCAGAGAGTCAGCCACCAGCACGGAGCGGGACGCACCGAGCGCCGAGGAAATGGCCACACCACGCAGTCGTTGAACGGTCCACACGGTGAAGAACGCGCCTACCACCAGCGCAGAAATCACATACAGCATCGAGGTCATCGCGTTCAGCGAGGTCTGCTCACCCTGGTAGGAAGCCGACAGGTTATTGCGCTCGCCGTCGCGCAGAATGGTTCCTTCCGAGACATTCGGCAGCTGCGCCGCGGACTCGTCGACAACCATCGCCGCTGGCACCATCTGCCCCGGCGTCAGGTCTTCCATCACGCCGCGCCCGGCATAAATGACCGCTTGGTGGTCCAACCACTTATCTCCCGCCACGCGCGCAACGGTGGCCTCGTGCTCGCCCATCGCGCCAGACAGGGTCAGCGAGTCACCTTCCGCAATGGCGGTTTCACTGACGCCGTCGGTGACGGCCACCTGGTCGTCGTTAAGCGAAAAGTCGGAGATGACGGTGACGGGCGTTTCATCGACGCGCGCACGACTGACGTAGACATCGCGGACATTTGCGCCGTTGTCGCTCGCCCATGTCTGGACGCTCTTTCGCGCCGTCTCGCCGATGCTTGACGACGACAACGACGTAGCCCCCTCGGAGACGACGACGGCATCGTTTTTGCTGTAGACCTCGTCAAGTGCGGAGACGGACTGGGCGGACAGGCCTGCAGCCAAAGCCGAGAGGAACGTGACCATCACAGCAATCATCCCGACGGTGATGGTGATCAGTGCGGCACGGCCTGGAGCGGCTCGAAGTTCTTTCATTGACTGGTACATATTCATTATGGTCGTGGATTCAAAGGCGGATTTAATCGCCATGGAGGTTGAACTTCGTCTCCAACTTTCGGTTGATGTTGACAATTCCGGCTCGTCAGCGGTGTTTTGGCAGGCGGAACTGCCCTAAGCTCGAGAGCGTGGATACTCCTGAGACTCTGAACCGCAGCTGGCAATTACTGCGGTTTGCCCTGGATGTTTTGGTGCTGGTGCTGCTGGCGGTATGCGTGGTTCCGGATCCGCAGTGGCGAATCATCACCTATGCGGCGTGCTTTCTAGCGGTGTACATCGCAGGTTCCATTGGGCCGATTGGGCGGGCTCGGCATGGCAACGTAGCCAACGAGGTCGCGCTGACTAAGCCGCGTGGCCTGCTGTTGGGCTGGCTTGTGATTCTGCTGCTGTGCTGGGCGGCGTTGGCGTTTGCAACGCTGGATGCCTCGTTCCTGGTTTTCCCACTGTTTTTCGTAATTCTGCAGGTAACCGGCGGTCTTACGGCCGTAATCATGGTAGCAGCGACAACGGCGACGGCAATTGGCGCTATCGCTATTCATACTCCGCTGACATTTGGTGGTGTCCTTGGCCCCATTCTGGGCGGGACGTTTGTACTTACGGTGGGGCTGGGGTTCCGGCTCCTGCAGAAGGAGACTATCGAAAAGACCAAGGCGCTGGAGGAGCTCTCAGCCGCCCGCGCCCACTCGGAAGCACTGTCCCGTCGTGCCGGTGAGCTGGACGAACGCGCACGCCTCGCAGCCGATATTCATGACACCGTGGCGCAGGGGCTTTCCTCCATCCAGCTGCTACTGCATTCGGTGGAGTCCCGCATGAAAAGTGCTTCCACTCAGCATGACCAGACCTCGGTGGATTCGCTACAGCTCGCCCGCAAGGTTGCGGCCGACAATCTCGCCGAGACCCGGCGCATCATCGCAGCACTTCAGCCGGCTCCCCTCGAAGGCGCAGACCTATCCGGTGCGTTGGAGAAAGTCTGCTCCTCCACGGTGCTGGGCGATGCTGTCAGCTTCTGCGTCGACGGCACACCCACGCGGCTGCCGGCCACCGTCGAAGCAACCATCATCAGGGTGGCCCAGGCGAGCTTGGCGAACGTCGTCAAGCATGCACACGCCACACGTTGCCGTGTCACCCTGACCTACCAGCCCGACGAGATTCTGCTCGACTGCGTCGACAACGGCATCGGCTTCGACCCCACCGCACCAACTAACGACGACAGCGTGGGGATCGCCAACGCGCGCCGACGCGTGGAGAAGCTCGGCGGCACCTTCACCATCGAGTCGGAACCGGGGCGTGGCTGCGGTGTCAGCGTCAGCATCCCGCACGAGCTCGCCTCTTAAAGTCCCGCGCCTGGTATGCAGGTAGGAAACGACCATTCACATCACCCGAGGAGTTAGCCAGGTGACCATGCCCATCGGAGTCCTCATCGCCGACGATCACCCCATCGTCCGCGCTGGTCTTCGCGCAGTCGTTGAATCGGCGCCGGATATCGTCGTGGTTGGCGAGGCGGCCAGCGGTGACGAGGCGGTCGAGAAGGTGCGTGCATCGCTTGACGACGACTCTTGCGACCACATCGATCTGGTACTCATGGACCTTCGCTTTGGTGAGGCCCCTGGCACTGCTACCCGCGCAGGCGGAGTTGATGCCACCGCAGCCATCCGCGCACTGGCCGGGCGCGGCGCAAAGGCTCCAGAAGTGTTGGTGGTGACCAATTATTCTTCGGACTCGGATGTGCTCGGCGCTGTCACCGCAGGCGCAGTTGGTTATCTGCTGAAGGATGCCGCTCCGGAGGAGCTCATCGATGGTATCCGTCGTGCCGTTCGCGGCGAGACCGTGCTGAACACACAAGTGGCCGGGCGCTTGATGGGTCGGATGCGCAACCCCAATACAGCACTAACCCCGCGCGAACTCGAAGTGCTCGAGTTGGTAGCGCGGGGTATGTCGAATAGAAAAATTGCAGAACAGCTGGTGCTCACCGAAGCGACTGTGAAATCGCATCTGGTACATGTTTTCACCAAGCTAGACGTCAGCTCCCGCACCGCGGCTGTTGCTCGGGCGCAGGAGCTGGGAATGTTGGGTGATTAGGAAACGGACTAACCCGCGTGGCTTAAATGATGGCCTCACTTAGAGGACATGGACTACCAAGAGCTGGTCTCGTCGGCGTTGCCCTTCTTCCAGGTCTCCCACGGGATGTTCCAGTCACCTAGTCCATCAACACCGGAGAGCGTCTCACCAATCGTATTCTTCACAATCACGATGTCACCGCGCTTAGTGTTGTCCAGGAACCACTTAGCGTTGGCGTCAGTGACGTTGATGCAACCGTGAGACTGGTTGACGCTGCCCTGTGCCCACGTTGACCACGGTGCACCGTGGACGTAGATACCGGAGTAAGACATCTGCGTTGCATAGTTAACCGGCGTGACGTAGCCACCGTTTTCCAGAGACAGGCCGTAGGTACGGGAGTCCATCACCATGGTCTCGTTGCGATCACCGATGATGTACTGGCCATTCGGAGTCGGGTGAACATTCGACCCCATAGAGATAGGCATGGAGTTTACGACTTCACCGTTCTTCTTAATGACCATGGTCTTCGTCGCATCATCAGCGATAGCAATGACTTCATCACCGATAGTGAAGCTGGTTTCGGCGGACTCCGCACCGTACATATCGTCACCAAGATCCGTGCCGTAAATATCGGACTTCACAGTAACCTTGGTCCCCGGCTTCCAGTACTCCTTTGGACGCCAGCGCACCTCACTGTTATTCAGCCAGTAGAAAGCGCCTTCCACCTTAGGCTCGGTGGTCACCTTAATTGCTTCCTCAGCAGCCTTGCGGTCCGAAATACTCGCGCTGAACTTCACAGCAATAGTCTGACCGACACCCACGGTGGAACCATCCAGCGGGGACAGATAACCATTTACCTGAGAAGTCGGCTCGACGGTGGTGAAAGAAGTAGCCAGCTTTTCTGTGCCCGAGGTGGCGTTAATCTCATAGGTCTTTGAGTAGCCCAGGGGTTCTGCAGTGGTCCACTTGGTACCACTGGAGTCGAGCTTGCCCTTGACCTCTTTGCCCTCAGGGTTGGTCATAACAACCTTGTCCAGGCGATGTCCCTCTTCCACCTGAACCGAAATCGGGTCAACCACCGAAACATCGGTGGCGTCGTCCTTCACACTGGCGACAAGACCAACGTCTGGCTTCTCCGCCTCTTGCTGCTCGGCATTATCTCCGCCGACGGTACAAGCAGCTAGCGAGATGGTGGTCGCAAATGTCACCACCGCCATCGACAGGCGCTTAAAAGATTGCCGCATGATCGTGCTTCACTCCAACAGTGCAATTATTAAGTAGTAAGTCCCGGGGACACACTGCGACACACAGCGGAGTCCTGCTACAGCCCCTGGTGCGCCCTCGAAAAAGGTCAGACTACCCTGCAGCGGCACTAGCCACCGATAAAACGCTCGCCCTAACTGAAAAGCCTTATTGACTGCCCAATCGCAGTCATCAACCCCTCACAGGGCGCAGCACGCAAAGTAGCCCAACGGTTCCTACAGTTAACCCTCTGGAAAATTGCTGTGCAACCCCAAAAAACCGGGGCACTTCAACCGACCTGGGAAAACAGCGCCCCCTTGAAGCTGCGTTACCGAAAAGTAATCAGTTCGCTATTCAAAAGTGCCACCGGACGCTTCCGGACGTTACTGAACACTGTCGAACGTAACCGAACGCCACTGGGGTATCTACGCACGCTCCGACGTTGATGCCTTTGATACAGGCCCTACCCCACTTTGAGGATTTCCAAACTTTTTTTGAACTTTTTTCAAACGGTTGCGCAAAACCTTTCAAAAAACATGCAAAAACACCGACCAAAAAACAGGTCCTGACCAGCCGATTTTACAAACAATCAGAAACCTGGTTATATATCTTCTCGTTGCCGGCGAGGAGCTCACACAGAGAGCACCAAGCAGGAAACAGTAAGCGCCATTAGCTCAACTGGCAGAGCAGCTGACTCTTAATCAGCGGGTTCGGGGTTCGAGTCCCTGATGGCGCACAATACAGACCGGGAAGGTAGAAATACCCTCCCGGTCTTTTTGTTGCATAACAAGCGTAGGCGCCAACTTGGGGTTAAACGACAAAATGTGGGGTTAAACGACAAAATGTGTGTCTGGCTCGGCGTGTCGCGCGGGGGTTAGATTTGGCCTTTCTGGATGCCGATTG